>JAZUED010000140.1:0-5522 GCA_045640005.1 Candidatus Fimousia sp. | reverse complement strand
GTCCTGAATCACGCGGATTCATATTCGGAACACCTCTTGCATATATTAATCATAAACCCATGGTACTTATCCGTAAGAAGGGTAAACTTCCCCGTGAAACAGTATCCAAGGAATATGATCTTGAATATGGTACGGCAACTATCGAAATTCACAAGGACGCAATTGTGCCCGGTCAGAAGGTTCTTATTGTTGACGATCTTATCGCTACAGGCGGAACAACCGAAGCTATGATTGAACTTGTTGAATCACTTGGCGGTAAAGTTGTTGGCGTTGTAGTATTAATGGAACTTGCAGGATTAAATGGCCGTGACAAGTTAAACGGCATTCCTCTTTATTCTGCAATTACATACGAAGGCAAGTAATATAACATTATTTGATAAAGAAGGTTTTACCCTATGGATTTGGCAACCCCCGGCGAAAACAAGGTAGAAATTAACAACAACATAAGCAATGAGTTTGAACTGGTCATTGATGATGGCCGTATCGAATCCATTGGCGAATTTATCAGTCCTGAAAAACTTTTTGAGGACCTTATTTCGCGCGTCAGAAAGTATCATCCTTCCGATGATATTTCGCTTATTGAAAAAGCATATAAGGTGGCTGATGAAGCTCATCACGGCCAGGTACGAAAGTCCGGCGAGCCTTATATTATTCATCCGCTTTATGTTGCTATTATTCTGGCAGACTTGGAACTTGACAAGGAAACAATAGCTGCAGGCATTCTGCATGATGTTGTTGAGGATACAATCCTAACCAAGGAAGAAATTGCCAGTGAATTCAGTGAAGAAGTGGCACTGCTCGTGGACGGTGTTACTAAACTTAAATCATTCCAGAGTCCTGCTTCGGCACAGCCGATTTCTCAGGACAAGGAAAAACTTGAACTTCAGGCCGAAAACCTTCGTAAGATGTTTCTGGCCATGGCTAAGGATATCCGTGTAATTCTGATCAAATTAGCGGATAGACTTCATAATATGCGTACGATGCAGTATATGAAGCCACACAAGCAGATTGAAAAATCCAGAGAGACCATGGACATTTACGCTCCGATTGCGTCCAGACTTGGTATTTCCAAGATCAAAGTGGAGCTTGATGATTTATCTTTAAAATATTTAAAACCAGAAGTTTACAAAGAATTAGAAGAATCACTTGCCTTCCATAAGCAGGAACGTGAAGATTTCATTCGTGTGATTGTAGATGAAGTTTCTGCATGTATTTCAACAACTGTTGATAAAGCAGAAGTGGATGGCCGTGTAAAACACTATTTTAGTATATATAAGAAGATGGTCAACCAGAATAAGACCATTGAACAGATTTACGATTTATTTGCCGTTCGTATTAAGGTAGAAACTGTACGAGACTGTTATGCAGCACTTGGTATTATCCATGAGATGTATAAGCCAATTCCAGGCCGTTTCAAGGATTATATTGCTATGCCTAAGCCTAACCGTTATCAGTCTCTTCATACTACTTTAATCGGACCAACAGGACAGCCTTTTGAAATCCAGATACGTACCTTTGAGATGCATCGTATTGCTGAATATGGTATCGCAGCTCATTGGAAGTATAAAGAAAATGGCAGCAATGAAGGCGTTAGTAAAGAAGAAGAAAAGCTTACCTGGTTAAGAGAAATCTTAGAATGGCAGCGAGACATGGAAGATAACAAAGAATTCTTAAGTCTCTTAAAGACAAACTTAGATCTCTTTGCAGAACAGGTATACTGCTTTACTCCTATGGGAGATGTTAAGACCCTTCCAACCGGTTCTACACCAATTGATTTTGCCTATATGATTCATTCCGCAGTTGGCAACAAGATGGTTGGTGCCAGAGTCAATGGCCGTCAGGTAACATTTGACTATCAGTTACAGACAGGGGATCAGGTTGATATCATTACTTCCCAGAATTCCAAGGGACCTAGCCGTGACTGGCTCCAGATTGTAAAATCTTCTCAGGCGAAGAATAAGATCAATCAGTGGTTTAAAAAGCAGTTTAAAGAAGAAAATATCGTCACAGGACGAGAGATGTTAAGAAACTATGCAAAAGAACATAATCTTGTGCTTGCGGATTATATGAAACCGCAGTACCAGAAGAAGATTATGATCAAATATGGTTTTAGAGACTGGGATGCAGTATGCGCATCCATTGGTCATGGTGGATTAAAGGAAGGTCAGGTTGTTCATAAATTAGTTGAGCTTTACAACACAGACCATCCAAAGATCTTAAGCGATGAAGATATCATCAGAGAAACCAACGAAGCAAATCGCGACGTCAAACGCCATAGCAATTCCAAAGGTGGAATTGTTGTTAAAGGTATTCATGATGTGGCAGTTCGTTTTTCTAAATGCTGTAACCCGGTACCTGGTGATGAAATCTGTGGATTTGTCACAAGGGGAAGAGGTGTATCCATTCACCGTACAGACTGTGTCAATATGATGTCTATGCCTGAAAGCGAACGTAACCGCTTGATCGATGCAGACTGGGAAGATACAGAGGAAAACTCTACAGGATTGTACACAGCAGAAATTAAAGTATACAGCAATGACCGTAAGGGACTCCTTATGGACATTACAAAAGTATTTTCCGAAATGGATATCAGTATTAATGCAGTGAATAGTAACAAGGCGAAAAAAGGCCGTGTGACAACAAGCATTTCCTTTGATATCAGCGGAAAAGCACAGCTGAATGCGATTTTCTCTAAGATTCGTAACATCGAAGGAATTATTGATATTGAACGTACAGCAGGATAGGAGTATTTGATGAATCTCAATTTAGAATTAACTACTATGCCACTTGGTGGTATGGGTACCAATTGTTATATATTATCAGACAGTGCATCTGGTGATGCATACGTCTTTGATCCAGGTGATGAAGCGGATTATCTCCTTCGTTATCTTGATCAGAAAGGCTTAAAGCTTTGCGGAATCATCTTAACCCATGGTCATTTTGATCATATTTTAGCAGTAGATGATTTATTAAAAGCAGTACCTGGAATTCCTGTTTATGCAAACAAGGAAGAAAAGGTTGTATTTGAAAACAAAAGCTACAATCTTTGTGGCATGGTTGGAGGAAAGTTTAACTTCATGCCAACCAATTATGTGGAAGATGGAGAAATCCTTGAAATTTTAGGCACCAAGGTAAAATGTTTACACACACCAGGTCATACTTGTGGTGGTATGTGCTATTTTATCGAAGATAAATGGTGGCTGATTGCCGGAGATACCTTATTCCAGGCAAGCATCGGCAGAACCGATTTCCCAACAGGAAGCTTCAAAGTGCTTGCTGCTTCCATCAGAGAAAAGATTTATACCCTTCCGGACTGGGTAAAGGTATTCCCAGGACACGGTCCGGCAACAACAGTAGAAGAAGAAAAGCATACGAATATGTTCGTACGCGCATTAGATGACTAGATGATTGGATTAATTATTAATAACGATACAATTGAATCAGATGTACGTGATATGATCTATGCCTTCTATTTTGGAGAAAAGATCAAAAAAGTACAGGATTTATCTAATGATTTCGATTTCTATATTGATGTAAAGGCTGCCGATGAAGAGGTAGCCTTTTCCTTGATTAAGGATGGAGTCGTAGTAGATACTGTTACAAAGCATGGTTTATGGCGAAATCCTGTGAAAGAAGGTCTTTATGAGCTTTTATCCAAGGAAACGAAAAAAGAACTCCCATGGGGTATTCTTACCGGTGTACGCCCAACCAAGCTTGCCATGATGCAGCTTGAAGAAGGCAGAAGCAGAGATGAAATCATCGACTATTTCCTTGATACCTATCATTGTACAAGACAGAAAGCAGAAATCTGCACTACCGTTGCGTTAAATGAACGTGAACTTATGAAGGACATCGATTTTAAGAATACGTACAGTCTTTATGTAGGCATTCCATTTTGCCCTACCAGATGTCTGTATTGTTCTTTTACCTCTTATCCGATCAAGATTTATCAGGATAAGGTGGAAGATTATCTTCAGGCATTATTCAAAGAAATCGATTATGTGGCAGAAACATGCAAGGAGAAGACTTTATTTTCCGTTTATTTTGGCGGGGGAACACCATCCTCCATTACCGCTGATCAGTTAGAACGACTGATCAATAAGGTTAAAGACTCTTTTGATATGAGTCATGTGGTGGAATTTACGGTAGAAGCAGGTCGCCCTGACAGTATCACCTATGAAAAATTAGAGGTGTTAAAGAAGTGTGGAGTTTCCCGTATCAGTATCAATCCGCAGACGATGAATCAGGAAACTTTAGATATCGTAGGTCGTGCTCACACGGTTGAACAGACGAAGGAAGCATTTGCCTTAGCAAGAAAAGCAGGCCATACCAACATTAATATGGATATGATTGTGGGACTTCCAGGCGAAGATATATCCCATGTACTGCATACATTAGATGAAATCAGAAAATTAGGCCCGGACAGCTTAACCGTGCATTCCCTTGCAGTAAAAAGAGCGGCTCACTTAAAAGAGCAGATCGATAATTACCGCGACTACTTAAAGGGCGCATCAAATGAGATGCTAGAAGCCGTAGATGCGTATGCAAAAGAGGCGGGGCTTGTACCTTATTATCTCTATCGTCAGAAGAATATTCCTGGCAATATGGAAAATATCGGATATGCCAGAAAAGGCATAGAAAGCATTTACAATATCCTTATTATGGAAGAAAAGCAGGATATTATTGCAGTGGGTGCCGGTGCATCTTCGAAATTTGTCTTCCACGATGAGCATTACATCACACGTGCTGAGAATGTAAAAAGTGTGGATCACTATATGAACCGAATTGATGAAATGATTGAAAGAAAACACAGTATTTTGAAGGAGAAGTATTGATGAACTCTTCTACGAATGTATTTCCGGAAAGTATTTTAATAGAGAATGTCATGGAATATATGAACCATGGAGCAATCGTCGGCAATCTTGCAAAAGAAATCGCAAAACGTATGGGTATGGATGAAGAATTCTGCTATGATATGTCAGTTGCAGGGATGATGCATGATATTGGCAAGGTAAAAATTCGTACTTATATAGAAGAACGATTTGAAGAGGTTATGTTTGTGGACGAAGCACGCTATTACAGAATGCATCCGACGACTGGATATGCTCTCTTGAAAGAGCAGGGTTTTTCTGATAGAATTTTAACTGCGGTTCTTGATCACCATGAAAATTATGACGGTTCCGGCTATCCGAATAACTTAAAGGGTGAAGGAATTTCCGTAGAAGGTCGTATTCTTCATATTTGTGATTCCTTTGGAAGAAGTATGATGAACCAGAAGCTTTCTTCCTGGAAGGATTTAAGAATCGATGAAGCAATGAAAGAAATGGTCGAAGAGGCAAAAGACTTCGACATGAAGATATTCCTTTTATTTCAAGGCTATGTATATTCTGAAGGGTTTATGGACTTTTTGGCAGAATTAGATCTTAGAATGAAGGTTATTAAGGATAAATAAGATAGAAATAAGATAGGAAGAGAGAAACACAATGGCAAAAGGCAATATTATCACACCTAGAACTTTGTCT
>JAZUED010000139.1:0-3024 GCA_045640005.1 Candidatus Fimousia sp. | reverse complement strand
GCTGTTTCTGTACGAAGAATACGTTTTCCAAGTGTGACCGGAGCGATGCCAAGTTCCATAGCAGCTGCTACTTCTCCTTCGTCAAATCCACCCTCTGGTCCAATAAAAATTCCAATGTGTCCTTTTCCCTTAAGGCTCTTTAATACTTCTCTCGAATGTGAGATTCCTTTTGCATCCTCATATGGAATGATGTTTGCGTCAAATGTTTTTGCATAGGCGAAGCTTTCTTTTAAGGTCATAACCGGTTTTACTTCCGGGATAATGCCTCTTTTTGCCTGCTTTGCAGCAGAAAGTGCAATCCCATTCCATCGATCTACCTTCTTTTTCGCCTTTTTATCATCTAATTTTACGATGGTACGCTTAGTCTTTACCGGCACAATCTCATAAGCACCCAGTTCTACCGCTTTTTGAATGATGAGTTCCATCTTATCGCCCTTAGGAAGTCCCTGAAAGAGCGTAATCTTTGTGGAAAGCTCTGCTGCAGAACCAAACACATCGATGATTTTTGCTTCAATAGAATCTTCCGTAAAATTAACAAGCTCGCATTCATATTCGCGGTCCACACCATCACTTAAAAGGACATGCTCCCCTTTTTTCATGCGAAGGACATTCTTCATATGATTGACATCACTGCCCGTTATAAAAATGCTTTCTCCACCAGTTTGTTCTGGTGTCACAAAAAATCGATACATAAATATTTCCTATCTATATTTCCAGGCTAAATAGTCGTTGGAACAATCTAGCGGATTGGTTTTGCTGTGATGGACACCCAGTCCTTCATATAATTTGTTTCTAAGATTTCCATATTATTTGCAATCATCGCTTCTTTAACTGCATCTTCCATTGTATTGATGATACCGGAAGTGATGAATAACCCATCTTCTTTTAAGAATGGTGTTACGATGGAGCAAAGTGGAATGATGACATCTGCTAAAATATTTGCAACTACGATGTCATACTTTCCATAACCAATCATCTCTTTTACAGGTTCTGCATCGTCTGCAAGAACATTTGCCTGATAAGCAGTCATCTCATCTTCAGAAATACCATTGATTTCACAGTTTTCCTTTGTTGCACGGATTGCATTTGGGTCAATATCTGTACCAACAGCTGTTTTAACCCCAAGTTTTAATCCAATGATGGATAAGATACCACTACCACAGCCTAAATCAAGAAGAGTTGTATCTTCTTTGATGTGTTTTTTGAGCTGATGGATACAAAGTCTTGTTGTTTCGTGGGAACCAGTACCAAATGCAGTACCTGGATCAATTTCAATGATGATGTCATCTTCCTTCTGATCGTCGAGTGTTTCCCAGGTTGGTTTGATGATGATATTGTCATCAAGACGGAATGGCTTAAAGTATTTCTTCCAGTTGTTTACCCAGTCTTCGTCCTTTGTTTCTCCTAAGGAGATAGTTCCTTCACCGATATTTAAGAACTGGCCAACTTCCTGAAGAGTAAGGCCGATTTTTACAAGAAGATCTTCGATATCTGTATCTTCATGTACATAGCAGATCACCTTTGCAGTTCCATCATTTGGAGCGATATCATCTGGAAGAAGGTCTACATACATTTCTTCCATTTCTGCTTTTGTTAAAGGAATGTGGTCGATGACTTCAATCCCACCAAGAACTCCTAATTCACCTAACTGATAAGCAATGGCATCTACTGCATCTGTTGTTGTATCAATCGTAATTTTATTCCACTTTCTCATAATTATTTCAAACCTTTCGCAATGAATTCTTTGATTAATTGTTCTGTTTTGCTGATTTTTAATCGGATCACTGCCTTTTTGACGATGGCAGAATCCTGTTTTTCCACATCCCAGGTAAAATCTGACTCATCTACATGTTCAAATTTATAACTGGAATAGCAGTTTAAATATCCTATTTCTAATCGTTCTCTACTCACCCATGTTCCATAAGGCGTTGTTCTTCTCTTTGGAAGAGGGTGAGAATCAAGGACTAAATATTTATCCTTCTTTTTATCATATGCCGCAATGGCTACATAATGACCAGGTACGTGAGCCACGCAGACACCACCATTTTCCAGGCATTTTTTAACGGCACTTACTCCAGGTGCTTTCCCTGTATACTTAATGCCATACTTTTTTCCTTCGATTTTAACAAATGCTTTTGCAAAGTCTTCGTCTGTTCCATTATCCGGAACGCGGTAATGATTGACTACTGCAAAATCTGCCACATCCATAACCGGTGCAAACTGTCCGGAAAGGGCATAGATCATATTTACAACCGCTAATACGCCACAGCCACCACTGCACATCGGTGAACTGTCGCCATATTTTTTTGCACCCCATCTACCATCATACTGAAGGAAATCTCGGTATGGGCTTAAGCTTCGATTCGTGCGGATGAAATTTAAACCACTTTCCATTGCTTCTTTTTCGCTTCCTAAATTGATGGCGTCTCCAGATGGCACAAGATAGGTCTTGGTTGCTTTATTCTTAATAAGAAGCTTGTGATCCTTTCGGCTCATCTTCCAGAGCTGATAATTTTCCTGCTGCTTACTTTTTTTATCCTTTTTCGTTTCACTGCGTTTTTCCTGAAGAAGCAGCACACCACTGTCAGACGCCGTAAAATACTTTTCGCCTTCTTTCAGGTACAGATAACACCAGTTTCCTCCAAGATTTTCTACGACTACTTCCTGGCCACCTAACAAATAGGTACCATTCGTTACATTCGTAATTTCACTTCCGTCGTACTTTAAGCACATATCACGGAAATCCTCTTTGGAGATATATCCGGTTTTTGTTTTCCCTTTATGTTTAAATGTTACTTCATAGTAGGATCCACTTTTGTCAAGCACCTTCATTCCTTTATGTCTTGGCACAGAACCACAGTCTGAAGATCCATATGCATCCGAATAAAGGGTTAAGCTTTCTCGCGTAAATGCCCATAGCTCGCCTTTGGATCCATGCATCTTTCCTTCTTCTGCCAATACCGGTGTTGAGGCAATCATCACCAATATCATGAATAATGCAATTATTTTCTTTTTCATTTTCTC
>JAZUED010000138.1:0-2923 GCA_045640005.1 Candidatus Fimousia sp. | reverse complement strand
GTACTGCTTTAAGATTGCATTCTTTGGTTCTTTTAAGATCTTTACTAAATCATCTTTTGTAAGTCCGGATAAAGAATACATGATAGGAAGTCGTCCTAAGAATTCTGGAATCATACCGTAGGCACGAAGATCTTCCACCGTAAACTTACTTAAGATATTTTCTTCTTTATCAAATCTATCTTTTAAGTCTGCACCGAAACCGACTGAGGATTTCTTCGTCAGTCTTTTCTTAATAATATCTTCTAATGCCGGGAATGCTCCGCCACAGATAAATAAGATATTCTTTGTGTTAATGGTTGTCATCGGAACCATCGCATTCTTGTTGGTTGCACCAACAGGTACTTCTACATCCGCACCTTCAAGAAGCTTTAACAGTCCCTGCTGCACTGCTTCACCACTTACGTCACGGCTGTGTGAGTTTTCCTTCTTCGCAATCTTGTCAATTTCATCGATAAAGATAATACCACGTTCAGCCTTTTCCACATCATTATCCGCATTCTGTAAGAGCTTAGATAACACACTTTCTACGTCATCCCCGATATAACCAGCTTCTGTTAAAGATGTAGCATCGGTAATAGCAAGTGGTACGTGAAGTAAACGTGCTAATGTCTTTACAAGATACGTTTTACCGGACCCAGTTGGTCCAATCATAAGCATGTTAGACTTATCGATTTCAATTTCATCCATTGTATTGGTCACTACACGTTTGTAGTGGTTATAAACAGCAACGGAAATTACCTTTTTCGCATATTCCTGACCGATTACATACTGGTCAAGCTGTGCTTTGATCTGATGAGGAGCCGGAAGATTCTTAAGATCTAATGCTGGCTCTTCTTTCTTTTCTTCTTTCGCATCAGTCTTCGCTTTTTCCTCTTTCTTGTCTTTGGTCTGGTTACGAGGACCACCACCAAATCCCTTCATCATCTCATTGATCTGATTCATATCAAAATTGTTCATATCGAAGTTATCAAAATAGCCATTGTTCATCATATCCATGCTGCGCTGCATGCAGTCCGGACAAATGTACATATTCTGTGGCATCTTAATAAGCTTCGCACCTGCCTGCTTTTCTGTACGACGGCAAATGGAACAATATACGTCAAAATTATCAGCCATAATAATCGCCTTTCTATCCTAATCCTAATAATCTATTTCAAACAAGTCTACTTTGATTCATCCAAAATCATATCATAGACTTCTTTCATAATCTGAATCCCCTCACGAATCTGCTCTGTGCTCAATCGGGCAAACCCAAGAATAAAATGCTCTTTATCAGGTGTTCCCTCAATATAATACCCTGAAATAGGATAAATACGCACTCCACGCTCCTTAATCATCGCAAGAAACTGCTCAGAACGAGTCGTCAGTCTCGGAAGCGTGATCAGTACATGAAGTCCCGCAGAAGCTCCCGAAATTATAACATCATCTCCAAATAATTTCAACTCACCAAGCAAACTCATAACCTTCGCCTTGTAAATGGCTCGCATTCGGTTTAGATGTCTCTCAAAATGTCCTTCTTTTAAGAAATTCCCAAGTACCATCTGATCAATTCTTGATACAGTACAGGAAAAGAAGGCAAACTGTTCTTCATAAATGGAGAGCAGGTTCTTTGGAAGAACCATATAGCTTACTCGAATCGCTGGAGCAATCGCTTTTGAAAAAGTCCCCATATAAATGACTTTTCCATGATGATCGCTTCCCTGAAGAGATGGAATTGGTTTTCCCTGATATCGGAATTCACTGTCGTAATCATCCTCTATGATGTATCGATCAGGTTCTTCATTGGCCCATTTAAGCAATGCATGTCGTCGTCCGACAGGCATAATAATTCCGGTTGGATACTGATGCGCCGGAGTTACATAGGCAAACTCTGCACCACTTTTTTCAAGCTCATCCACCACGATACCACCTTCATCCATAGAAATGGCAGTTACCGGATAGCCAAGTTTTTCAAACACCTTATAGGACTGAAGGTAGGTTGGGTTTTCCATACCTACGTGCACTGGTTCTCCAATAATCATCGCAAGTAAAAGAAGCAAGTATTCCATCCCGGATCCAATGATAATCTGACTGGTGTGACAGTTTACGCCACGAGACTGATGCAGATAATCACGAACCGCACTTCGAAGGGATAAATCTCCCTTAGGGTCTCCTTTTTGGAAAATCTCAGAATTATCATCCATCAAGACTTCTTTCATCAGTTTTCGCCATGTATTATATGGAAACATCCCCATATCAACACCGGAAGGTGAGAAATCATATGGATAGCGGATTTCCTCCACAACTTCCTCAGTCTCTTCCTCTGATATTTCAAGATTTAATTCAAAAAGCTCATCAAGAGAGGATACAAAGTACCCTCTCTTTGGTTTTGATTCAATATAACCTTCCGATAATAGCTGTCCATAAGCCAAATCGATGGTATTTCTGCTCACATCCAGATGTGCTGCTAACTTTCTTGAAGAAGGCAGCCTGCTGCCTGGAGCGAGGGCACCCGAGCGAATTTCTTTACGGATAAATGTATAAATCTGCTCGTAAATCGGTTGTTTTTTCTTTGTATCAATTGAAATTGTTAACATTTATTTCGCAGTTGTAACTGTAATCTTCTTAATTACTACATCTTCTACTGGTCTGTCCTGTCCATCAGTTTCTGTTTCAGCAATGGCATCAAGTACATCCCATCCATCATAAAGCTGACCAAAGATTGTATAATCATCAGCTAAGAATGGATATCCACCATACTCATCAAACATTTTTTTCTGTTCATCACTATATTCTTGATATCCATAAGTATCTGGTGTTGCATTTTTATTCTGAATAATAAAGAACTGGCTTCCATTTGTATCAGGGCCTGAATTTGCCATTGCCATAGTACCACGAAGTGGAAGAAGAATATCTGTATATTCATTCTTAAATGGTTCGCCCC
>JAZUED010000137.1:0-2632 GCA_045640005.1 Candidatus Fimousia sp. | reverse complement strand
ATGGAATTATTAAAAGAAAGAATTCGTAAAGATGGTGTCTTAAAACCAGGTAATGTATTAAAAGTTGATAATTTTCTTAACCATCAGATGGACATCAAACTGATGAATGAAATTGGTAAAGAATTTAAAAGACGTTTTGAGGGTGAACAGATCGATAAAATTCTTACAATTGAAGCATCCGGTATTGGTATCGCAGCAATTGTAGCTCAGTACTTTGACTGTAACATGGTATTTGCAAAAAAGAGCAAATCCATTAACTTAGATGGCGATATGCTTACCGCCAAGATTGAATCATTTACACATAAAAGAGTGTATGATGTAATTGTATCCAAAAAGTTTATCAATCCAGGCGAAAAAATCTTAGTAATCGATGATTTTATGGCAAATGGATGTGCAGCAAGAGGCCTTTGTAAATTAATCGTAGATGCTGGTGCTGAAATCGTTGGTATCGGTATTGTAATCGAAAAAGGTTTTCAGTCTGGTGGACAGGATTTACGTGATCAGGGCTTCAGAGTAGAATCTCTTGCAATCGTTGATGGCATGGATGATGAAGCTGGTACAATCCAGTTCCGTGAATAATATATGAAAGAAATAATTGCAATTGTTGGAGCAGGGGGAAAGACTACCCTGCTCCATCGTCTTATTAAGAAGTATTACAAAGAAGGAAAGAAAGTGCTTGCCACAACGACCACTCATATGAAGTACGAAGATGAGATGGTCATCAGTGGAAAAATCGAAGACATCAAAGCACAATTAGATACCAAAGGTTGGTGCCTGGCAGGAACATATAACGAGAAAAAAGGCAAGATTTCTGCACTGAAGGAATCTCTCTACCTTAAAGCCTGTGAATACGCAGATGTTGTCATAATTGAAGCCGATGGTGCCAATCATCATACAGTGAAGGTTCCAGCTGCCTATGAGCCTGTGATCCCGGATAATGTAACGAAGATGATCGTTGTGATAGGAATGATGGATATAGGCAGGCCTATGGGAGAAGTTGTTCACCGCTTTGAACTTTTAGAAGATATAGAGGAAGACGAGCCACTTACTATGGAGTGGGTTGAGAAACTGGCGGTCGATGGTTATGTAAAACCATGGGGAAAAAGACGGCCGGATATGGAAATAGAAGTGAGATATACAAGATGGGAAGAAGGAGTTCTTACCTATTATAAAGGGAAAATTAAATAAAAAAATCGATGATTTTATTTGAAATTTGGTGAAATTATACTATGGGGGATTTTTATGAAAAAAGACTTTCTGATCATTGTCCGTGGCGGCGGTGATCTGGCAACAGGAATTATATATCGTTTGAAAAAAGCAGGATTTGATGCGTTAGTACTTGAGACAACAAAACCTGCTGCAATCAGAAGACAGGTTTCTTTTTGCGAAGCTGTGTATACCGGAAGCTGGAAGGTAGAAGATATGGAAGCTGTACGCATTGAAAAACCGGAAGATTGTTTTAAAGTATTTGAAGAAGGCAAAGTTCCGGTATTAATTGATCCAGAAGGAACTGCCATTATGACTTTAAAACCAGACATTGTTATTGATGCAATCATAGCAAAACGAAATCTGGGCACAACGATTGATATGGCACCAATGACCGTTGCTGTTGGTCCGGGATTTGAAGCAGGAAAAGATGTAACCTGCGTTGTTGAATCGATGAGAGGGCATAATCTTGGGAGAATCTTTTGGGAAGGATGCGCTCTTCCGGATACAAAAACACCAGGAAATATTGGCGGATATACGAAAGAACGTGTCATTCATGCAGCAGCAGATGGTATTGTGGAATCGGTAAAAGAAATAGGCGACTGGGTAGAACCTGATGATGTGATGGGATATATCGTAAATGGAGAAGAAAAAACTCCGATTTTAGCTACGATTCCAGGATTTATTCGCGGTCTTATCAGGGAAGGTTATCAAGTGACGAAAGGGTTTAAGATTGCTGATATCGACCCAAGATCTGGAGAATGGAAAAACTGTTTTACAATTTCTGATAAATCAAGAAGCATCGGTGGCAGTGTGTTAGAGGTGGTAAGCGGATATGCTAGGTTATAAATTAAAAATCACCCTTGGTGATGAAGAAAAGGTATTTGGGCCTGGTGTTGCAAGCCTGATGGAAAAGGTCGAAGAATGCGGCTCCTTGGCATCTGCCTGTCGAGAAATGCATATGGCCTATTCAAAAGGATGGAGAATTATCAAGCGAGCAGAGAGCGGAGTCGGCTTTCCTTTGATGCAGGGAGTCAAAGGAGGAAAGCAGGGAGGCTCTACAGTGCTTACCCAGGAAGGAAAAGAGCTTCTTCTTAAATTCAGACAGTTAGAAGAACGAATGAATGAGCAGCTTGATTTGATTTCTGTGGAAATATTTGGACAACAATAAGCAATATTGAATAAAAAAGCGTTATTTCAAAAATAGAATAACGCTTTTTTTGATTTTATTCTTTACAAAAATGACTTCTTTGCTATAATGCTCGTGTAATGTGGTGTAAATATCTTTTCAGATATTTATTTTTTTTTTACGCAGGAGGATAAAAATGAACGACAAAAAGTACACTTCCCCTTATGAATTTTATGGGAAAATTCCATTAAGCCAGGCAATTCCTTTAGGACTTCAGCACGTTCTTGCTATGTTCGT
>JAZUED010000136.1:0-5965 GCA_045640005.1 Candidatus Fimousia sp. | reverse complement strand
GGTATGATAGTAAATATGAAAGAAAAAAGGAGCTATTTATGGAATATTTATACCCAGATTATTACGATGAATTTACATGTGTAGCTGGTGAATGCATCGATACCTGCTGCTCCGGCTGGCAGATTGTAATAGATGAGAAATCAATAGAAAAATATAAAAAGGTTGAGGGACCATTTCGTAATCGACTCATGAACTGTATTAACTTCGAAGAAGGTGTGTTCGAACAATGTGGTCCGAAATGTGCGTTTTTAAATGAAGAAAACTTATGTGACCTCTATACAGAACTTGGAGAAGGTGCACTATGTGATACTTGTACAAATTATCCTAGACATATTGAGGAATATGAAGGATTGAATGAAGTACACCTTTCTTTGTCTTGTCCGGAAGCGTGTAGAATCATCCTATCGAAAAAGGATAAGGTTACATACGAATATAAAGAGACAGAAGAAGTCGCTGAAGAATATGAAGAGTTTGATTTCTTATTTCATTCGAAATTAGAGGACACCAGAGATTTCTTATGTGAGATTTTACAAAATCGTAAGTTGTCCATCAAACAGCGCATGGCAATCATTCTTGTCTTTGCGCATGATATGCAGCGCCGCATTCAGATGAATGAAATATTCGAAATTGATGATTTGATGGATCGTTATGCACAAGAAGAAGCAATTCCTGCGCTTTTTGAAAAATTTAAAGATTATGAAATCAGTTTCGAAGACAAGTATTCCTGGTTTTTAAAAGCAGTTGGAGAATACAAACAGTTAGAGCCGCTTACAAGTGACTGGTTTACCTATTTAGACTGCTGCATGACTCAGCTTGGTACATTGACAGATGAAGATTACTGGCAGTTAAAGACAGAATTTCGTTTAAGTATCGGTACACATGATACTGAAATCGAACAAATTCTTGTGAATCTTTTTTATACCTATTTTTGTGGTGCAGTCTATGATTATGATGTTTTAACAAAAGTAAAGTTCATTTTAATCGCCGGACTTATGATTTGTGAAATGAATTTTATTCAGTGGATGACCGAAGAGAGATCTATCTCCTTAAAGGATCGTGTATGGATTACCCATTGGTATTCAAGAGAAATCGAGCATTCTGATAAAAACCTGCTTGGATTATCACAAAATTTAAAGAAAAATAGTCTATTTCATTATAAAAAACTATTATCGATGATAATTTCATAAATATTTTGAAAAAATATGGTTATTTTGCTGAAAAAGTGCTATAATTTTATTGGTAGTTTATGGAATATGACGAATTTGTGATTGGAGATACTATGGAATATAAGATGCCACTAGTTTATGAGCTGCAAAGCTATCCAGGATCTCACTCTCTGGATAATATTTATCAAACCCCATTAAAGGCTAAGAATTTGGATATTTATCTTGCAAATCTGAAGAAACAATCTCCAAGAGCAATTATGGTTGGTGGCACACCTGTATTTGCCGGAAGTAGAAGAACTGGGATTCCATTTACAGATGAGTATCATATCGGATCAGAGGAAGTTACGATTTTACAATCTGCTGATCCATCTGGTTACACAATTCGAAACAGAGAATATCTTAATGAACATGAGCCTGCAAGAGAACAGGGAGCAGGTGTTATCTGGCAGAATCTTTTAGACTGTATGGATTCTATTGTTCTCTGGAATATCTTTCCGTTTTATCCACACGAAGAAAAAGCATATAGCATTACCAGACCTTTGACGAATAAAGAGATGGAGGATGGTCTTTATTTCTTATTAGAATTACTAAAAGAATTTTATACGGTCGATAAAATTATTGTTGCAAGTGAATTAGCTGCACAGATCATTTCTCGTAATGAACAGTTAAAGAATCGATATGACATTTTCTATGTTAGTAATCCGGCAATTACCGGAACGAACGAGTTTATTAATCGTGTTCGTATGTCTTTGCTCTATAAAGAGGAGATCTTAGAGCAGCACGAGAATACAGTCAATGATGGTGTCAGCTATGAATATCGAAGAAGATGGGCAGATACGAATTTAAAGGGCGAATATTATTGTCGTGCATTAAATAAAATCATGCCAGAAGAGAATGCTTATTTTTGTGAATACTGTCCTTGTAATCTGAAACAGCCACTTTATTGTGGATATTATGATTTTAATCGTACAGACCATAATACGCCACTCGAATTGGTAAAGAAAAGATTTGATATGTTAATCGATGCTAATCTGATTCCGCTGTTCCCAGACTATATGAAACGAAATTTCAGCAATCGTGGCCTGGTCATTGAAAAGGCTTTACAGTTTGCTGCAACATATTATCGTGACAGAATTCAGATTCGTTCTAAAATGCCATATATGATGTATTTATTAAATCATCTGCATTTGATGACACCATATGTTATGAGCATGAAATCAGAAGAGAAAGAAGATATCTTAGTAGCCGTTATTTTACAGACCATATTAAAGGACTCCAACGTTACAAAGCAGAGACTTTCTCAGAAGTTTGGGGATTACGTATTATCACTTATTGACACTGAACATGAAGAACATGATGAAAACGTCAAAAAAGTGATCTATGAATTAGATGATATGGGTGCTCCTGAAAGTATTATTGAATATATCATGAAAACAACACAGGTAACAGATGTTTAGTATATAGTCAATTTCGATGTAAATATGAGCCATTCCGAATGGAGTGGCTCAATTTTTTGTTTTCATATCGACGATTTAGTGATAAAGTCATTATTAAGAAGGAATAAATGAAGGAGTTTAATTATGAAATATTGTATGGAATGTGGCGCAAAGCTCACTGAAAAAAATTTAGAAAAAGAAGGAATGGTTCCATACTGTCCTGAATGTAAACAGTTTCGTTTTCCACCGTTTAATGTCGCATGCAGCATGATTACGTTAAATAAAAAGAAAAACAAAATTTTATTAATTCAGCAGTATAATATGGGATTTTATATTTTAGTTGCAGGTTATGTATCCAAAGGCGAGAATGCAGAAGTAACCGTTGCACGTGAAATCAAGGAAGAAATTGGCTTAGACGTCATCGATATGGGATTTAACCGCAGTGAATATTATGAAAAAAGCAATACTTTGATGCTCAACTGGTATGCAGTTGTCGATGATATGGACTTAAGCGATATGGATCAGTCTGAAGTAGACCATGCAAAATGGTTTACCTTTGATGAAGCAAGAGAAGCTGTCATCCGTCCAGGACAGCCTCTTTCCTTAGCAGGCAGATTCTTATATGCTTTCCTAGATGAAGTAGAAGCAGGCCGAATCATTTAACAACAAACATGTAATTTCATTTTTGATAAGAGAATACAAGCGAAAGTATATCGAAATAATAGGGAGAAAAGAAATGAGTAAAGAAAGAAAAGAAACAATCCATGTTGCCGTATTAGGTGCGGGAACCGTTGGAACTGGTGTATATAAAGTCATCAATAATTTAAGTGATGAGATGTTTCATAAATGCGGAAGCGAAGTTAGCATTAAAAAGATGCTTGTTCGTGATGTAAGCAAGAAACGTGATGGCATTGATCCTGCTGTTCTAACAGATCAGTGGTCCGAAATCATTAACGATGACCACATTGAAATTGTTGTAGAAGTCATGGGTGGCATTGAGCCAGCCAAAACCTATATTTCTGAGGCTTTAAAAGCTGGCAAATGTGTCGTTACGGCGAATAAAGACTTAATGTCCGTGCATGGTCAGGAGCTTCTTAATCTTGCAGAAGAAAATGGATGCGATTTAATGTTTGAAGCTTCCGTTGCAGGTGGTATTCCAATTTTAAGACCTTTAAAACAGTGTCTTGCCGGAAACCATATGGAAGAAATCATTGGTATCGTAAATGGTACGACAAACTTTATTTTAAGCAAGATGACAGAAGAAGGCTGTTCTTACGAAGATACATTAAAGCTTGCCCAGGATCTTGGCTATGCAGAAAGTGATCCAACTGCAGATGTGGAAGGTTTAGATGCTGGTCGTAAAATGGCAATTATGGCATCCATTGCATTTAACAGCAGAGTAACATTTGACCAGGTATACACAGAAGGAATTACAAAGATTACAGACGTTGACATTGCTTATGCAAAAGACATGAACTGTGTGATCAAGCTTCTTGGTGTTGGGAAGAACACTCCAGATGGTATTGAAGTTCGCGTTCATCCAATGTTAGTAGAAAAATCCCATCCGATCGCATCGGTAAATGATTCCTTTAACGCGGTATTTGTTCGTGGGGATGCGGTAGGCGATGCAATGTTTTACGGACGTGGTGCAGGGGAACTTCCAACTGCAAGTGCTGTCGTTGGTGATGTCATCGAAACTGCAAGACATATCCATAATCACTGTACCGGTGAAGTGGGTTGTACCTGCTATAAAGATCTTCCAATCAAGTCTTTAGAAGAATCTGAAAATAAATTCTTTATTCGTATGAAGGTGCTTGATAAAGCAGGAACATTAGCTGCTCTTACGAATGTATTTGGGAATAATGATGTCAGCATTGAACGAATTGCGCAGAAACAGTCTGCAAAAGATGGCACAGGTGAACTTGTTGTAATCACACATCATGTAAAAGAAAAGAACATGAATAATTCCTTACAGATTTTAGAACTGCTTCCTCAGGTGCATGAAATCTGTAATGCAATCCGTGTTTACTAAATAAGTAAATTATGATAAAATGTTAGTCAGTAAAAACTATAATTATGAGGTGTAATATGAAAGATATTAAGGATATGAAAAGAATCCTTTTAAAGCTTTCCGGAGAAGCGCTTGCGGGCGATAACGAAGGAAAGAAGGGTTTTCATGACGCAACAGTAAAAGATGTAGCCAGACAGATTAAGGAAATCGCTGATACAGGTCTTCAGATTGGTATTGTAATCGGCGGTGGTAACTTCTGGAGAGGTCGTACAAGCGAAAGTATGGAACGTACAAAAGCAGATTCCATTGGTATGCTTGCTACTGTTATGAACTGTATCTATGTAGCAGATGCAATCAGAAGCACAGGTCTTAAGGCTAAGGTTTATACTCCATTTGTGTGCGGTGCATTTACAGAACTTTTTAACAAAGATGAAGTTATTGAAAGCCTGAATGAAGGAACCATTTGCTTCTTTGCCGGTGGTATTGGTCATCCATATTTTTCTACCGATACAGCAACAGCTCTTCGAGCAATTGAAATTGAAGCAGAAGCAATTTATCTTGCAAAAGCAATTGACGGTGTATATGACAGCGATCCAAAGATCAATCCTAATGCAGTAAAATATGATCAGATTTCTTTAGATGAAGTATTAGATCAGCGTCTTCAGGTAATTGACCTTACTGCTACAATTATGTGCCAGGAAAACAAGATGCCACTTGTTATCTTTGGTCTTAATGAAGAAAACAGTATCGTAAACACCTTTAATGGAAACTTTAATGGCACTTATGTAAGCGTATAACATTCGCTTAATAAAAAGTGTTTAATTGATAGGAGGAAAAACACATGTTAACAAAATTTGAAGAAAAGATGGAAAAATCACTTAACGCTCTTAATAAAGAATATGCATCTATCAGAGCAGGTCGTGCTAATCCACACATTTTAGATAAAATCAAGGTAGATTACTATGGAATGCCTACACCATTACAGTCTGTAGCGAACATTTCCGTACCAGAACCAAGAATGATCCAGATCCAGCCTTGGGAAGCAAGCTTAATCAAACCTATTTCCAAAGCAATCCTTCAGTCTGACATCGGTATCAACCCTAACTCCGATGGTAAAGTCATTCGTTTACTTTTCCCAGAACTTACAGAAGAACGTCGTAAAGATTTAGTAAAGGACGTTAAGAAAAAGGGCGAATCTACAAAGGTTGCAGTTCGTAACATCCGTCGTGATGCCAACGACTTTATTAAAAAACAGAATAAAGCCGGCGAAATTACAGAAGATGAACAGAAAGATTACGAAAAGAAAATTCAGAAATTAACAGATAAGTTCATCAAAGACATCGACAAAGCAG
>JAZUED010000135.1:0-6874 GCA_045640005.1 Candidatus Fimousia sp. | reverse complement strand
ACCAAGTTTCCATCCCTTAGCTTTATATGTAATTGTTGGACGAGAACCGGCATTTACAGATGTTTCATGTTTAAGACCTGTAACAGAAGCAAGTGTTACAGCTGCTTCAGCGTTTTCACGGAATAACCATGATTCACCAGCATTTGCCCGGTCTCGACGATTAGGGTACCTTTTGGATCAGTGGCCACATAGGAACTATGCATCTGCATCAGCGATGGCTTGATGAAGAAGCGGGTCTTACCGGAACCAGATCCACCGATAACAACGATATTCTTGTTTCGGGCATACTTAGGCAGTTTCGGTCTGCTTTCCATGGTCAGGCGTTCTGTCTGCGTCAGCGGGATATTTTCAGCAAAAACAGGATTGATGAATGGTTTGATGTCTGACGCAGTTCCCCACCTTGCAGAACCGTATTCCATGCCATTTCTGTATTTTTTAGCGTTTTTTCTACGATACAGCAATACAAGATAAATGGCAACAGAAAAGCCTGCTCCACAAAGCAGATCCATGAGATGCATGCTTGGGAACAGGCTTAAAAAAGCATATTTTAGATGGGCTATGGCGTAGAATGCTTTGAGCGAAGCATTTGCTCCGGGAGAATGGCGGTAGAGCCATGAAACCTTGTCTCCCAGGTATTCAAAGATCAGATAGGGCAGAAGCTTGATTGCCAGCTTTTTCACATCTGCCGTATCGAGTTTTGGGAGCTGCCTACGCAACTTTTTCCGAGAAAATGAATTCTTCATCATCGGCTTCGATCGGATACCTTGTGGCGTACTTTCTGCTGGCTGATTGTATTTTTGACGGTTTCCATTGCCTTACGAAGCTTTGCGCAGATGGATGGACGTTTCTGCAGATCCGTAACTTTGGCAGTGTATTCCTTGAAAGCAAGGTTCATGACATCCACATCCTTAGCTTTGAAGAAAACGTAATATACCGGTGGCTTCTCAGAGGTATCTTTCTTCAAGGCATAATCAATGTCATATTTTCGTGCAACACGGTCGAATGAACCGATATTCTGAGGTGTGATCTTAATATTTGTCAGCTTGTCAGTCTGGCCGGTCAGGTCACTGAGTGTCTGTTTGCCACGAGGCGGGGCAGCTTCTTTTTCATTGCTTTTGGCCTGCATTTTAGCCTTCTGCTTGTCAATTTCCTTGGCAGCATACTGCAGAGACTTTTTTAAGATCTCAGCACTAATCTTGCCACCACGGATGCAGAGGGAAATGCTCTGGCGGTTGATATCTTCCTGCATGTGAAGATCCTCCTTTCGAGAGTGGATTGGGTGAGTTTATATGTGATTAATAGCCCATATCGGACTTCACCCAGTTGGAATAATAAGCATCCTGTGTGCTGGCCGATTTGTAGAGCATGGTCAGCAGATAGCGGTCGATTCGTGTGATCTTCTGATCAAGGCGATCGAAGCATAACAGCACGTACTCAATGTTGCTGTAATCCAGTTTCAGAAGGCGTGATTTGACCACGGACTGCGGAATATCCTGCTGATCGATGCGAATTGTAGGTGCAGTAGAACATACGGCATCTACCATGATGTCTACGATGCCTTCCAGAGTGCTTTTGTCCCTTGGATGAGCCATACACAGGTCCTCAAAGCCGATATTAGTCATGATCATGCTACGGTAAAGGGCATATGATTTATCCGGTGTAATAGGAACTGTGTTAGTACCAGGGAACATGGTTACCCCGTTGTGTGCTTCCATCAATCCATCCATCATGGGACTCTTGCCTGCAGGATTGATAGATTGATAGTTATTCTCTCTGGTATTTAATCTACTTGGTACTTGATTACTCTTTCTTTTATAAGCGTGTGGGGTTTGTGTATTCGCAAATTGCGTATGCGAATTTTCTGTATCCGCGCTATCTGTATCCACAACATCCGTATCCACGATTTCTGTATCCGTAATATCCGTATCCACAGTTTCCGTATCCGGATTCCCCGTGTACGGGTTTTCCGTACACGGGAATTCTGTATACGGATTATCAGAACACGAAGCCTGGAGGGTACGTCTGCCGTCAATTTTTCCTACAAGATCGGAAATGCTCTGTTCATCAGATGGAACAGAACCCTGCTTCTGCTGTGGAGTTTCAAAAATAATATATTCAATCTCCTGAAACTTGCCGTCTGCGATCGGCTGATGACGCTGCATGTAGCCGAATTGTTCTAATTCCTTTAAAGTGCTGGAAATGCTTGTAATACCTTCTTTGCAGATGGAAGCAAGCCCTCTGACACTGTAATGCCAGTCGTCGGAGAGTGAGAGCATAATAGATAAAAGTCCCTTTGCTTTCAGGGACAGGTTTTTGTCACGCAAATGATTATTAGACATGACGGTATAATTTTTGGTCTTCGAAATGCGAATTACTGCCATGATGACCTCCTGTAAATGTATGATAATCCGAAAGGACCGCCGTTAATGTCGGTGCAATTAACGACGGTCTCGAAATAGGTTTATTTGAATTATTTATGCATCCTGGGATGCGTAGTAAAGTTCCAATGCTTTGGTGATAACCTCTGAGATTTCCTGTTCCTTCTTACCAGAAAAATATTTGCGGTAGACGGTCTTAGGAATCTTCGTTGACTGGTAGAGTTTCTTTTTGTCCTTCTCATGATCCAGGGAAAGAAGCATCATACGCATATTTTCCTCGGTGAGAGAACGGCTCTTGCTTTTCTGATGAAGCATGATGGATGCATTGTGATCCAGCTTCACGCTATAAGCCTTGAGAAAATTATCAAGCCAATGCTGTTCTTCCGGTGTGAGATAAGAAATCTCTACAGCTACTACAAGTGCCAGCTTATTGTCATCCAAACGTGTTTTAAACTCTGGAATCAGCTGGTTGATGCGAAGAAGCCTTGCAATAGTAGAAGAGGAAAGGCTGTATTCATCTGCCAGTGCTTTACGGCTGTTCTGAACCAATTCGCCGTTATCCGGCTGTTTTCCTTCCAGAAAGAGAAGCTCACGTTCAATATCATTTCTCTTGCCCTGATTCGTGATCTGGCCATAGTGAGCGGCTATGACAGCAGCTCTCTCTGTCAGTCGCATCTCAGAAAAACCACGCTGCAGAAGGTTTGTTTCGACCACATAGAGCCAACTTTCATCTTCGGTAAGATTATCCTTGATGATGGCTGGAATCGTCTCTAAACCGGCAATCTGCGATGCATTCATGCGATTGTGACCGGCAAGCATCTCATAATGATCCTCGTCAAGACGAAGGACGATAACCGGTGTCATAACTCCATTTTTACGGATACTTTCTACCATATCAGCTAAGCGATCGCCTTCATATAGCTGAAATAAATGATTGTGGTACGGTTTTATCTTAGAAATCGGAATGTCCACGATGGCATTTTCCATACCGACATCCTGGCCGGTTGGAATCAGATCAATGGCATCGCGAACGATTCTGCGTCTTGTATTATCTAATTTCAATGGGAATTCCCCTTTCTTGAAAGCTTAATTACTGGTGAATTATAATGCCTTTTTCTTCATTGGCTGAAGCAGTTCCTGCCCAGTTAATTCCCTTGCCAAGTTCTGGTAGGCAAATGAAGCAGGAGAAGAAGGGCAGTACTCGATTACACTCTGTGCGTAGTAAACTGATTCTCCAACCTTAATTGTCATAGGAACTGCTGACTCGAAAATGCGAAGAGTAGCATCGTATTCTTCGTGGATCTGTTCAGTGATCACCTTAAAGAGATTTGTTCTCTGTTCACACATAGTGAAGAGTACACCAGCTACAGTCAATTTCGGGTTAAAACGACGTTTTACCTTCTTGATGGTGCGAAGCAGATTCTCCAGACTCATGGCTGATAAAAACTGTGGATTCACAGGAATCAGAACCTCGTCAGCAGCCACTAAAGCATTGATATTGAGGTTATCAAGCTTTGGTCCGGTATCCACAAGGATGAAGTCGTAAAGGTCGCGTAGAGGCTCCAAAACCATCTCAAGGAAACGTTCACTGCCCATCTCCAGACGCATATTCTCAGACACCGCAGAGAGATAGGAACTGGCAGGAATAAGGTCAATGAGACCACAATGCTTTATATACATTTCCTTCTCAGGAAAGTCTTCATCTTTCATAGCAGCGACAAGCAGATGGCCGATACCAATCGGAATGGCATCCGCATTTTCAATACCAAGACAGGAAGTCAGACTTGCCTGGCAATCCATATCAACGGCAAGAACCTTATTACCCATCTGAGCCAGTGCAACTGCGAGATTATGAGTTGTAACTGTCTTTGCGCAGCCCCCCTTCTGAGCACTGCAGACAATGATTTTTCCCATATAGATCGTACCCCCTTATTTTACAAATCTACGGATTAGTGATAAACTGAATGAAATTACATTGATTACAATTGTTGCGGCAAGAAGGAAAAATCCTATCATTCCACCAATCAGAATATTTAGGACAAACATTCCAACAGAGCCGCCTATTCCGCATCCTCTGGGAATAAACCAGATGAACATTTTTCCTATGCCAAAAGGAAGTCCCATCAGAAGCAGAAGCATGAAGACATCACATTTGCCGTGAGCCAGATACAGAGGCTGACAGATCCATGCCATGAATCCGGCGAGAGCAAGTGGAAAAAGGATGCCTGTAGAAAACTTTTTCAGCATATGCATAACCTCCTTAAAAAGGCTGGTTTCAAATCAAGAGTTTTCTTTGTGTTGGGTTAAAATGAAAAAACTGAAGCACCACCTATTATGAGGGTTCCAGTCCATAAACTGTTCAATATGAAAAATTTGGAGGGACAGCCAGCCCACGAACCCGCATAAAACGGTGTGTTTCTTGATTTGTCCCTATTATATCGTACTCGTATGATTGGGATGTAGATGTAGTATTTTCAGGGCATGCGCATGGCGGTCAAATAAGAATTCCGTTTATTGGAGGATTGTGGGCACCTGATCAGGGGTGGTTTCCAGGAAGACTAAGCGGAGTATATAAGACTAGTTTGGATGGTTGGAAGCAGAGTAGAGAAAAAATACTAGAATATGCTCGATACATGAAATATGATCCTTCTTATTATGAAAAGCATGACAAATATTACCCTAGTAGCTTAGTGTTATCCAGAGGACTTGGTAATACAGATTGGGTTCCGCGGTTTAACAATCCACCAGAAATTGTAGTAGTAGACCTTGTTCCAGGGGAGGATTAAAATGCAAAAGATAAATAAATACTTTCTTGAAGCGTTGAAAGCTTCTCTGAACGGAAAAACTGTGAATTGGACCACAGAAGATATTTCATTTGAGGAGTTTTCACAACTTTATCAGATTTCAAATATTCATAATGTGCTTGCTATGATTTTCGAAGCAACTTTTAGCTGTGAAGTAGCTAGGCAGATGCCACCGCAGCTTATGATGACGTTTAGAAGAAATGTCATTCAATATATTGCACATCAGACCATGAAAACTTCGGAATTTCAAGGATTATCGGACCATCTTCGAAGTGATGGTATTAAACCATGCGTTGTAAAGGGCATTGTCTGCAGGAATCTTTATCCGAATCCTGATGCTAGAATATCAGGGGATGAGGATGTTTTCATTCCGGAAGAACAGTTTGGAATAAGCCATAAATCCTTACTTGATTATGGAATGATCCTTATGGAACCTGAAAAAGATATTGAGGCAATTTATGAAGTTCCATATGTTAAGCCAGAAAGTCCGCTTTATATCGAACTTCATAAGCATATGTTTCCACCAGAATCAGAAGCTTATGGTAATTTGAATCGTTTCTTTGATGGCATTCATAATCGTATAGAAAAACCACATAAAGGTGAGTGTGGGCTGATTGAAGAAGAAATCAATGGAACCAAGTTTCTAACCATGAACCATACTGACCACCTATTGTACTTAATTTTACATAGTTTTAAGCACTTCTTGCACAGTGGCTTTGGTATCCGTCAGGTGTGTGATATTAATCTTTATGCAACTGAATATGGTTCTGATATTGATTGGGAATATGTTCTTTCCTGTCTGCAGGATGTGCGTGCTGATCTGTTTGCAGCATCTATGTTTGTAATTGGTGAGAAGTATTTAACTTTTGAACCGATAAAAGCATGTTATCCGGATTGTTGGAAATCAATCGAAGTAGATGAAACAGCCATGTTAGACGATTTACTTGCTTCCGGAGTTTTCGGACAATCGGATATGAGCCGTAAACACAGTAGCAACATTACTTTGAATGCAATGATTGCAGATAAGCGTGGCGAGAAGGCATCTACAGGAAAACTACAGGCTGCGATTAAAGCAGTATGTCTTCCGGTTGATAAGATGTCGGATCGATTTACATATCTTAAGAAGATGCCATTCCTGCTTCCTATTGCATGGATTCAGAGAGTATGGATCTACAAAAAGGAAACAGCTGGTAATCAAGAAGGAAATAACGCAGCTGATAGTATTAAAATTGGTAATGAACGTGTCGAATTAATGCGTAAATATGGAATTATAAAATAGCAGCAAGCCCCGACGATTCCCGGGGCTTAGCGTAGGGATGCGCACTTTAATGCTGAGAACTTCTAAACTGTACAGTGAAAATGTGAGTGTGGATTTATAATGCCAATTCCTGACTATTATCCTTAATCGGATCCGTCATATCCTTCGGCTTTGGAACTGGAACTTCTTCTTTTGCAGCTTTAAGTTTAGCCAAAACAGAAGTCTTTTCAGTAGATGCTTCGCTCTTTTCCTGTCTGTTATCATTTGCAGCTTCATTAGCCTGCTCATGATATTCCGGATGGGGGAGTGTATCATCGCCAGGGGTCAGCTTATTCTGAGTGCTGATCATACCAGTGATGTTATTATAATTTTCTTCCAGGTATTCCTCTGCATTCTTCAGATAATTCTGTTCACCGACCACAGAAGGTGGTGTG
>JAZUED010000134.1:0-2746 GCA_045640005.1 Candidatus Fimousia sp. | reverse complement strand
CTAAATCTAATTCTGTTTTCATGGATTTGGATTCTTCGATTGTGATAACACCATCATTAGTAACCTTATCCATAGCATCTGCAACTAACTGCCCAACTGTTTCATCACCAGCGGAAATTGCTGCAACTTTTGCGATCTGTTCGCTGCCTGTAACAACAGAGCTCATATCAGCGATTGCTTCAACAGCAACGTCTGTTGCTTTCTTCATACCTTTTCTTAAGATGATTGGGTTTGCACCTGCTGCAAGGTTTTTCATACCTTCATTAACCATTGCCTGAGCAAGTACTGTAGCAGTTGTTGTACCATCACCGGCAACATCATTTGTCTTAGTTGCTACTTCTTTTACGATCTGAGCACCCATATTTTCAAATGGATCTTCTAAAGTGATGTCTTTTGCGATTGTAACACCATCATTTGTAATAAGTGGGCTACCATAAATTCTATCAAGAACTACGTTACGTCCTTTTGGTCCTAAAGTTACTCTTACTGTATCAGCTAACTGATTTACACCTGCTTCTAAAGCTTTTCTGGCATCAATGCCATACTTAATCTGTTTTGCCATGTTTATTCCTCCAAAAATATCTTAATATTTACGATTCAAATATTTCTATAATATATCTTTTATTATTCTACGATTGCAAGAATGTCAGACTGTTTCATGATCATGTAGTCAACACCATCACACTTAACTTCTGTACCTGCAAATTTGGAGTAGATTACTCTCTGTCCTACTTCTAATTCCATCTTTACATCTGCTGTACCAGGACCTACTGCAACAACTTCAGCTTCGTTGCGTTCTTCTGGGATGGATGGCGCTAATACGATACCAGATTTTGTAGTAGTTTCTGGTTCAACCTGTTTAATAACAACTCTGTCACCTAATGGTCTTAATGTCATAATAATGATCTCCTTTATGTGTAAGTAAATGTTTTCAAAATATTAATTTGTTATATTGGCCTTTCTGTTGTATATATTAGCACTCTTTCATTCAGAGTGCTAGTAGAATTTTTGTAAAAATACAACTTATACATTATTTCAATAATCCACTCTCATCAACGATAGAAACAATGTTCTTTAGTTCTTCCACTGGTTTTACTAATGCCATACGAACATAACCTTCTCCAAGACTGCCAAATGCACTTCCCGGTGTGCAAATGATTCCGGTCTTGTCCATCAGTTCCATACAAAATTCAGTTGAGGAACTAAATTTTTCAGGAATTGGTGCCCACACAAACATCGTGCCCTTGCTGTCCGGCACATTCCAGCCAATTTTACGGAATCCGCCACATAATGCATCACGGCGTCTTTCGTATTCCTTGCACTGTTCTTTTACTGGTTCAAGCGGTCCTCTAAGTGCTGCCACTGCTGCCTTCTGAATCATCGTTGGCATACCAAAATCAATCTGAGAGCGCAGAAGCTTTAATGCATCTACCACTTCCTTCTTACCTACGCAGTAAGAAATGCGAAGCCCTGTTGTATTAAAAGACTTGGATAAAGAGAAGAATTCTACCCCAATTTCCTTTGCCCCTTCATAGGATAAGAATGATTTACCCACACGACCATCGTAGATGATGTCAGAGTAGGCATTATCATGAATGACTAAAATGTCATATTTTTTAGCAAATGCGATTGCCTCTTCATATACGCTGTCATCTGCCACGGAGCAAACCGGGTTATATGGATAGGAAATGATGAGTACTTTTGCTTTCTTTGCAATATCTTCCGGGATTTCACTAAAATCTGGTAAAAAGTTGTTCTCTGCCTTTAAAGAATAGAAAAACTGCTTTCCACCACCAAGATATGCGCCCGCTTCAAAGATTGGATAGCCTGGATTTGGAAGAAGCACATAATCTTCTTCATCGGTTAAGGCCATGCAGATGTGTCCGATTCCTTCCTGGGAACCATGAACGGACACAATTTCATCCTCTGTAATGCCAACACCAAATCGGAGCATATAATAATCTTTCACTGCCGCTAATGTTTCCGGGAAATCACGAAGAGAGTATTTATAATTTTCAGGATCCTTGCTCGCTTCTACCATTGCTTCCATAATATGAGGAAATGGTGCAAAGTCCGGTGTTCCAATGGATAAGTTATATACTTCGCGGCCTGAACGAATCAGTTCTTCTTTTTTATCATCTAATGCCGCAAAGATGCCTGTCTTAAAATGAGATAAACGATCTGCCTGTACCATTTGTTCTCCTTTCAGATTATCTTTTAAAAATTCTATTTTCGTGCGAAGCATTTACACGAAAAGAAAAGAGCGGAACACACTGATTCCGCCCCAAACATTCTTTACTGTGGTTTGTAGGAACTCTTTAAGCTAACAATACGGTTAAATACCATCTTGTCTTCTGTTGTATCTTTTGTATCGATTACAAAGAAGCCTGTTCTTAAGAACTGGAAGCTGTCGCCTGGTTTATAGGAAGCAACAGTAGGTTCGATGTAAGCTTTTTCAATCACCTGAATAGAATTTGGATTGATATTCATCTCACCAGTTTCTTCGTTATATACACCTTTTTCTTCATCTACGATATTTTCATAGAGACGAACTTCTGCTTCTGCTGCAGTTTCACAGTTAACCCAGTGAATAGTTCCACGAACTTTACGTCCATCAGGAGAATTGCCTCCCTTAGATGCTGGATCATAAGTTCCATAAATAGTTGTAACGTTGCCGTCTTCATCTGTTTCATAACCAGTACATGTTACAAAATATGCATTCATAAGACGAACTTCGTTACCAACA
>JAZUED010000133.1:0-6090 GCA_045640005.1 Candidatus Fimousia sp. | reverse complement strand
TTAAACCGGATTTACGACATTTGATGTCGAAGAATTTTTCAGCACCAAGGTCAGCGCCAAATCCTGCTTCTGTAACTGTAATGTCGCAAAGCTTTAATGCCATCTTTGTAGCCTGAACGGAGTTACATCCATGAGCGATATTAGCAAATGGTCCGCCATGTACAAAAGCTGGTGTATGTTCTAATGTCTGGATTAAGTTTGGTTTTAATGCATCCTTTAATAATGCTGCCATGGAACCAACTGCTTTTAATTCTTTTGCAGTTACAGGTTCTCCTGCATAGTTGTAACCAACTACAATCTTACCAAGACGTTCTTTTAAGTCTGCCATATCATTTGCAAGACATAAGATTGCCATAATTTCAGATGCTACTGTGATGATGAAATGGTCTTCACGAACCACGCCATCTACTTTACGTCCAAGACCGATTACGATGTTACGTAAAGCACGGTCATTCATGTCTACACAACGTTTCCATGTAACCTGACGAGGGTCAATTCCTAATGCATTGCCCTGCTGAATGTGGTTGTCAAGCATTGCTGCAAGTAAGTTATTTGCAGATGTGATTGCATGGAAGTCACCTGTAAAGTGAAGGTTTAAGTCTTCCATAGGTACTACCTGAGCGTATCCGCCACCTGCTGCTCCACCTTTGATACCAAAGCAAGGTCCAAGGGATGGTTCACGAAGAGCGATTGCAGATTTTTTGCCAAGTAAGCCTAATGCCTGTCCAAGACCAACACTTGTTGTTGTTTTACCTTCACCAGCTGGTGTAGGGTTGATGGCTGTTACAAGAACTAATTTACCATCTTCATTGTCTTTGATCTTATTCATGAAATCGGAAGATAATTTTGCTTTATATTTACCATATAATTCTAAGTCATCTTCAACGATGTTTAATTTTGCTGCTACTTCTTTGATTGGGATCATTACTGCTTCCTGAGCGATCTGAATGTCTGTTTTCATCTAGGTCTCCTTCATTAACACATGTGAAAAATTGTACTTTGCACGATTAGCTCCCTTACCGTGTGCAAAGCATAAACTACATTTCTTCCTCTTTCAGTTGTTCAAACTGTTCCATAGTCATAATGACTTTTCGAGGTTTTGTGCCTACTTCTTCTCCAACAACCCCCGCTTCACAAAGCTGCTCCATCAGTCTTGAGGCTCTGTTGAAACCGATTTTGAATACTCTTTGTAAGCTGGCAATCGATGCCTTATCTTTATCAATAATAAACTCTGCAGCTTCGAAGAAATATTCATCTCTTCCATTGGCATCAGATCCGCCACCTGCTGCCATCTTAAGGGATGCTTCATCTACTTCCTTCTGAATCACTGCTCGTTTACTTTCCTGATCTTCTTCCTTCGTCTGTTCTTTTAAGAAGCTAACCACTTTGGATACTTCTTCATCAGAGACAAATGCTCCCTGGACGCGGATAGGATTTTTGTAGCCCTGTGGATAGAAGAGCATATCTCCTTTTCCTAAGAGCTTTTCTGCACCATTCATATCAATGATGGTACGAGAATCCACCCCGGAGGATACCGCAAATGCGATACGAGATGGTACATTGGCCTTAATCAGGCCTGTAATAACATTAACGGATGGTCTCTGTGTTGCAATAACAAGATGAATGCCGGCTGCTCGTGCAAGCTGAGTCAGTCTTACAATCGCATCTTCCACATCACGGGAAGCAACCATCATAAGGTCTGCAAGCTCGTCAACGATGACCACAATCTGCGGAAGTTTTTTAAAGTCATTTCCTTCAAGTCCACGCTTTTTCGCTTCTTCTACCTTCTGGTTGTATGCCTGGATGTTACGAACCTGGATTTCAGAAAACTTCTTATAACGTTCTCCCATCTCCATAACGGCCCAGTTAAGCGCTCCTGCTGCCTTTTTCGGATCGGTTACAACCGGAATTAAAAGGTGTGGGATGCCTTCATAAACACTAAGTTCTACAACCTTAGGGTCAATCATAATGAGTTTTACATCCTTAGGATCTGCTTTAAATAAGATACTCATGATAATCGTATTGATACATACGGATTTACCAGAGCCTGTCGCACCCGCGATTAAGAGGTGTGGCATACTTTCGATATTTGCAATCACAGGTTTTCCTGTCAGGTCTTTTCCTACAGAAAAGCCAATTCGAGACTTAAACTGTCTAAATTCCTGGCTTTCGATCAGTTCCCTGAAGGAAACCATCTGATTTGTTTTATTCGGAATTTCAATTCCAATAGCAGCTTTCCCTGGAATTGGTGCTTCAATTCGGATGTCTGCTGCTGCTAAATTAAGCTTAATATCATCACTTAAGCTTACGATCTTACTAACTTTTACGCCCTGTTCCGGCTGAAGCTCAAATCTTGTAATCGCCGGTCCACAGCTGATATTGGTGATCTTAACATGAACACCAAAGTTTTCTAATGTCTGTGCAAGCTTATCTGCAGTTGCTCTAAGCTCAGCATTGCTTGTACCACTTTGAGGAGCTACACGGTTGAGTAACTCTGTGGATGGGAACTGATACGTTCCTTCAATTTCTTTTTCCGGTAAATCTTTCGGTAAAACCTCTGCTTCGTTATCCGCTTTTTTCGGTGTACGTGGTGCACGGGAAATCACTGGAGCATTCACAGTCGTTGCTCTGCGTGCTCTTCCTGTTGTTCTGACCGGTTGTTCTGACGCTGTTTCTTCCACTGCTGCCCCCGCAAAATCATCATTTGCCAACCCACCTGACTCATTTGCCCCTGCACTTACTCCGGATACATCCGGCTTAAAATCTTCGATGCCGCCGGTAATCATGTGATCTGGGATATGGATCTGTCCTCTTCCATGCTCTCTCATATCCGGAACTTCAATGGATGGTTTGCCACTATCTGAATGGTCTTTGCCACCCTGACTATCCTGCATACGTGCTCTTCTAAGCATACGATCGCGTCTCTGAGCAAGCTTTTTGGCCCCTTCCTTGATCTTCTCAGCAGATGCTGCAGATGCTTCTCCTGCACTGCTCATCTTTTCTTTTACATTTGCACGCTTTTCTTCTTCGGTCAGAAAACCTTTTAAGATACTTAAGAACTTAATTTCAGTAATCAAACTGATCGCAATAACTAAAATAAGAAGCGTCAGGATGATGGTTCCTCCAATACCGATCCCATTGCGGAAGGCCATAAGAATCAGTGCACCGATGAAACCGCCGCCTCTTCTGCCAGTACTTGCGAGTTCATAAGCTTTCTTTAAATTATCCACTTCGATATCGTGAAACATCTCTGCAAATACACAGAGCACCAACACGATTACCAAACATAACACCACTTTTTTAACGGCTTTTCTGCTGCATTTATTCGCAACCAGAAGAGCTGCACAATAAAAGAAAATAAGCGGAAGAATATACTGCATAGCACCAAAAAGGCCAAAGCAGACGGTGCTGACTGTCTTTCCAATAATTCCTCCAAATCCAAGATTTGCAACAAGAAGAAATATTGCCAGAGCAATCAATACCCACATCGTAATTTCACCATAATGGTCGGAAAAATCTTTTTTCGTATTCTCTTTTTTTGAATGACTGGATGTCTTGATCGACTTTTTCTTTCTCTCTGCCATAACTTTTCCTCATAGTTTAAAAAAGCCGACCTCTAAGCAATCATTCGATTGCCCAGACGGTCGGCATATTATCACTATTCATACTTCACGTGGTCAATTCCACTTCCGTCAGTCATATGAACATTTAAATTTTAGCAAATAGATATTTTAAAGTCAACACCCAAGGACTATTCTTCGTCGGCAAGTTCAAAGGAAATAAGAAGATCTTCCTGATTTACACTATCGCCTTCGGAAACATAAATCTTGTCAACAAAACCATTTACCTTAGATACAACGGTTGTTTCCATCTTCATAGCTTCAACAGTCATAAGAGGCATATTAACTGTTACAGGATCGCCTTCCTTAACAAGAACTGCTCCAACAGTACCTGGAATTGTAGATCCTAAATGTCCTGGATTCTTCTTATCTGCCTTTAATCTTCTGTCGGCTTTTACTTCAAGATTCTTATCTAAGATCTTGATATGACGCATGGAACCATTTACCTCGAAATGAAGTGTACGCATACCTTCGTTATCTGGTTCTGTCATTTCAGTAAATTTAACGATCACGTCTTTACCTTCGCCGATATTTAATACCGTTTCTTCCCCTTCACGAAGTCCATAGAAGTATACATGAGAGTCAAGCTTACTTACATCATTGTATTCTTCTAAGTGTTCACAGTAATCTTCGTATACTTTTGGATATAATGCGTAGCTGATGCACTTCTGAGCCATTACATCAGGATCTTCCATCTTAGGAAGGTAGTATTTTTCACGAAGAAGGGCTTCAATCTTAGCAAAATCAACCGGTTCAAGAAGTGTACCCGGACGAACGGAGATTGGTTTCTGATCCTTTAATACGATTTTCTGTAATTCTTCTGGGAAGCCACCTTCTGGCTGACCAATCATGCCCTTGAAGTATTCTACAACAGAATCAGGATAGGAGATGTCTCTACCTTCTGTTAAGATATTTTTTGCATTTAAGCCATTCTTAAACATGAAGATTGCAAAGTCACCAACAACCTTAGAGGATGGTGTAACCTTAACGATATTTCCGAGAAGATCATTTGCTTCTTTATATAACTGTTTGATTTCTTCAAAGTTTTCACCGGCACCCATTTCCTTAACCTGTGCAAGTAAGTTGGAGTACTGACCGCCAGGGATTTCATATTTGTAAATTTCAGTATTTGGTGCGTCCATACCACTTTCGAAGGATTTGTAAACCTTACGAACGCCTTCGTAGTACTGGCTTAATTTTGTCATCTCATCGGTGTTAAGACCAGTATCTCGTGGTGTGCCCTTTAATGCTTCTACTACAGAGTTTAAGCATGGGTTACTTGTCATGGCACTCATGGATCCGATCGCACAGTCTACAATATCAACGCCAGCTTCAGCTGCCATTAAGATTGTGCTGACACCATTACCTGTAGAATCATGTGTATGTAAATGTACCGGAATAGAAAGTTCGGATTTCAATGCTGTGATTAATTCTTTTGCAGCATATGGTTTTAATAATGCAGCCATGTCTTTGATTGCAAATACGTGAACACCTAAGCTTTCTAATTCTTTTGCTTTTCTTACATAGTAATCTAATGTGTATTTCGTTTCATCCGGACTCAAAATATCACCTGTATAACAAAGAGTACCTTCTACAATCTTACCTGTCTTTAAGGCTTCTTCGATTGGCATCTTCATATTTTCAACCCAGTTTAAGGAGTCAAAGATACGGAATACGTCAACACCGTGAGAGGATGCTACCTTGATGAATTCCTGAACAACATTATCAGGATAGTTGCTGTAACCTACGGCATTTGATGCACGAAGAAGCATCTGAATTAAGGTATTTGGCATCTTTTCTCTAAACATTGCAAGACGATCCCATGGGGATTCTTTTAAGAAACGGTATGCAGTATCATAGGTTGCACCGCCCCATGCTTCTACAGAGAATGCATTCTGTAAGTAAACATTTGCCGCTTCGGCTGCCCCTGCAAAGTCCTTTGTTCTCATACGTGTTGCCATTAAGGACTGCTGCGCATCACGCATTGTTGTATCTGTAATATATAATTTCTTTTCTTTTAAGATTTCCTGTGTAAATGCTTTGGCACCGAGTTCTAAGAATCGGTCTCTGGAACCATATACTTTAATGCTCTTATCTACCACAATTGGTTTTGGAGTTTCAAAATATGGTTTTTCCACTGGATTTACGTTAACCATCTTGTTACCGATGAACTGTAAGATCTTAGTTGCTCGGTCTGCAGACTGCTGTAAGTCAAATAATTCCGGAGTTTCTTCGATAAAGGTTGTATAACACTGACCCTTCTGGAATACTTCGTGGTTTAATACGTTGATCAGGAATGGAATATTCGTCTTAACACCACGGATACGGATTTCCTTCATTACTCGAATGGATTTTTTAACGGCTGTCATAAAGTTACGGTCGTGGGAAATCGCTTTTACAAGTAAGCTGTCATAGAATGGAAGGATATTCGCACCAACATATGCATTACCACCATCAAGACGGATTCCTT
>JAZUED010000132.1:0-2826 GCA_045640005.1 Candidatus Fimousia sp. | reverse complement strand
ATATTCCTTTTACAAATGCTATCATTTTCTTTTTTCTCCTTAAAGCATAGAAAATACCTATATTAGTATAGCATAAAAAATCAAACAAATGTACGATAATTTGTATTTTATTTTCACAGGTCACATTGTATAATAAGACCATGAAAATTTTGCAAGAACTTATTACCGAACAAACTTCATATCGATATGAACCTCTTCTTCTGCCACCTAAGGCTTTCTTTTTATGCTTAGATACAACCGGACTTACACCCGAAGAAAGCCATATCTCTGTTTTGTCGGCCGGATATTTTAGCGAAGAAGGCTTTGTCATCACCCAGTGGCTTAACGAAACAGGCTTTGAAGATGACAAAATCTTAAAAGCACTTTTTGCTTTCGTAAAGGATCATCAGCTTGATACCGTGATCACGTATTACGGAAGCTATTTCCTCATGCCATTTTTAGCAAAAAAAGCAGCACAGTGCGAGCTTGCAGATGAATTCGAACAGTTTTCAAAAATCACACATGAAGATTTATATAAAATTGCTCACAAGATGAAGGATGTACTTCATTTAAAATCCACTCGTCAAAAAAAAGTAGAAGATGCACTTAAAATCATGCGTGAAAGTGACATCTCTGGTAAGGATTTAGTCATCGCCTACCAGCATTTTGTAGGACTCTCCCGTCCAGCCATTTGTGAATCCTTAAGTGAAGAACTAAAGGAAGAATGCAAAAAAAGCAGGGAAGATCTACTCTTTCATAACAAAGAAGGCCTTCTTGTTCTAACAAAATTATCGATTTTACTGATTTTTAAAGCCTTAAAAGCTGGTAAGCAGGGACTTATCTCAAATGTTGTTCGCGAAAATGCCTATGATTTTTCATTTGAAATCTGTACACCATTTCCTGGCACCTTCACTATGAAACACCAGGACATGACCTTCACACTAGACGGAAGCATTTGCACCCTTTTCGTGCCTGTATTTGCTGACGAAAGCAATTCTGATGGTTCTGACACAGAAATTAATTATGTTTACCGTCACCCGCTCAAAAACTATAAGGACTACTGCTATCTTCCATATGAAGACCGCGCGGTCCATAAATCTTTAGCGGCTTCCTATCCAAAAAATCAAAAAGAACAAGCCACCGCAGACAATTGCTACGAATGGCTTTCTATTTATCATCCTTCTTTTGATACTACCGCAGGGCTTGCATCATTTGTGGGTGACTGTCTTTATCAAATTTTATACGAACGTATTAAATAAACCAAGAACGAAACCAATGACTGCGCCGAGATTTACAACTGCGCGCAGTTCGTTCTTCATAACGGACATAACAAGGTCCTCTAACTCTTCTACATCCATCTCATTGATCTTATTTTCAACGATTCCTGAGATATCAAGCGCCTTGATGAACCCTTCCATATAGGATTTGACAAATTCTTCATAGGCTTTGAATACCATATTCTGAATTTCTTCCGTCATATCCACAATACCATTGCCATAAACAGAAATCTTCTGATTCAAAAGCTTCTCAGCTTCTAAATTAATGATGGAATAAAGCATCGGAAGGCCTTCCACCTGAATATATTCATTCACCTTGCGCGAAACTTTAGATTTAACCGGAACCATAAATTCCGGTGTGATCATCATGGCAAGAAAGCTTCCCTGAATAAATTCATTCGCTGCCTTTACCACTTCATCACCAATCATGCCACCTAGATCATATTCTCCCAGATAATCTTCAATCTTACTCATGCAAATATCTACTAAATCCTGTTTTTTGCTCTGAATACGATCCATGGTAGTTACCTGAAGAAGATTTTCGCAAATGGAGTCTTCATTTTCTGTCTGTCTCTGGATAAATGCAGCAACCTCTTCTTTAATCTTTGCTTCGATATTTTCAGAAATTAAATTGTCTAACAGTACCTCTTCTGTTAACAGTTGCGTTCCAACTGCCTCCCCGATTGCCTTTGCAAGACGTGGTTTTTCCTTTGGAATTACCCCCGGAGTAAATGGTACTTTCAAATTACCGATGTGCTTCTCATAATGAGGGCGGAATAACATCTTTACAGCTATATTATTTGTAAAATAACCGATGACGGCCCCAACAATTGGGCCCGCCATCATGCTTAATGTAATATTCATCATAATTAAAATTCTAATTTTTCTTCTAAACGAAGGTTGATTCTGTGCATTTCGTCAACCTTGATTACTTTAACAAGTACTTTATCACCAATGTTAACTACATCTTCTACTTTTTCTACTCTCTGTTTGGAAAGCTTGGAGATGTGGATCATACCGTCTTTGTTAGGGGATAACTGTACAAATGCACCGAAGTTTGTGATTCTTACAACTTCACCTTCGTAGAATGCGCCAACTTTAACTGGTTCTACGATTAAACGGATTAATTCTTCTGCTCTGTCGATCATATCTAAATCATTGGATAAGATATCTACGCGACCTTCTTCACTGATGTCAATTTTAACACCTGTTTCGTCGATGATTGCGTTGATTGTTTTACCCTGTTTACCGATTACTTCTGCAATCTTATCTGGGTTGATCTGCATCTGACGAATCTTTGGAGCATATTTGCCAACTTCTGCTCTTGGAGCATCGATTGCTGGGTTCATGATTTCATCTAAGATGTATGTTCTTGCTTCTTTTGTTCTTGCAATAGCTTCTTTGATGATCTGGTCTGTTAAACCATGGATTTTAATATCCATCTGGATTGCTGTGATACCTTTGTGTGTACCAGCTACTTTAAAGTCCATATCGCCGAAGAAGTCTTCTAAGCCCTGGATATCTGTTAATACTAAGTAATCATCATCTGTTTCGCCTGTTACAAGACCTA
>JAZUED010000131.1:0-9126 GCA_045640005.1 Candidatus Fimousia sp. | reverse complement strand
ATAAGAAGGTGATTGTAAAAAGAATGACCACACTCACGCTGACATAAATAAAAAATACCGGCTTTACCGTTTCTCCAAGGTCTGCATCATAAACATTAAAGAATAAAGTCAATGGGATAAATATTCGAAAAATCATAGTATAGTGGGCCTTGAACTGATCTTTCGCAAGAATCCCAAGCTTACGAATCAGTCCCCCAACCGCCATATAGACAACAAACGGCACTACTACCGATGCCGCAAGAAAAAAGCTTTCCATAATAAAAAATCTCCTTTAACATACACACACATTTTCACTATCTTTTATTATAATACAAACCTATAATAATTGATACCCACAATGAGAAGCACCTACTTCCACTCTACGCAATGAGAAGCGCCAACTCAGAATCCTCCGGATTCTTCGTGGTCGCGGCATTCGCCGCACCTACAATGACAATTAAAAAAGGACTCCCACTAACAAGTAAACTTGTTTTTGGTTGTCCTTTTTTCCTTGTCATTTGGCGCTTCTCATTGCTAACGCGCCTATTTTTCTACTTCTACCATTTTCATGTTCCATGCCATATCCCAGAACATGTATTCATACTGGGAACAAGCATAGATGATATGTTCGATGTTGTCCATCTGTTCATCTGTGTAACCTTCTGTCATGCGGTCGAACATGTCGATCATGAGGTCGTTGGAAGAACGGTATACATCACCCATGTACTGACGAACCCATGGTCCGTAGAAAGGCTGTTCTTTTGCACCTGGATATGTTTCCATATAATCACCGATTAATTTGTATGTCCAGGAACAAGCAAGTACTGCTGCCATGATTTCAGGAAGTCCTTCCTTCTGAGCAACAGAAATCATATAGTTTGTGTAAGAATCTGTTACAATACTTGGTGTAGCTGCTGCTAATTCTTCATTTGTCATACCAAGCTGAGCAAGGTAGCTTTTGTGAAGAGCATTTTCTACATCTAAAGTAGCTGTAATGAGGGAAGCAAAAAGTCTCATATCATCTTCATTTTTTGCTTTTAAAACACCCATTGCAAATACCTTTGCATACTGGCAAAGATAAAGGTGATCCTGTGTCATAAAGAATTTGAATTTTTCTTTTGGAAGTGTACCGTCAGCCATTCCCTGTACGAATGGGTGATCATTGTACTTTTCCCACATATTAATCAGATTATTGTAAATACGTTCTGAATTTTTCATAAGTACGCTCCTTAATTTATAAAAATATTTTTGATCCCAAAATATCAAAATTAATCAATACTAAGCCATCAAATTAGTGAAATACCACAACAATAACTGCCATGATCACAATTGAAACAACAGCATAGATGTAATCCTTCGCGCCTACACGAGTTTCAATAGAAAATGTTCTTGCACCTTCCCCATCAAAACCTTTGGATTCCATCGCCATGGCAACATTTTCCGACCAACGGATACCATTTACCAACGTATTAAACATTGGACCAAATGGAATGATGCCTGTGCTTTTTCTTCGAGCCTGGTAAGCAAGATTAACTTCAGCCCATTCTCTTTGAAGTGTTGGAACTAAATTCACTGCCGCAAGTACACCATACGCAAACTTTGGCTTTAATTTTGCCTGATGCATCAAGGACATAATGAATTCCTTGGAGTCGGTCGTAAAGCCAAATAATAATCCAAAGATGACATAGCTTAAAATTCTTGTTCCAAGAACCAATGCAGATTCTAAATTACCCACCGTATAAAGTGAATCCGAATCCACGCCTGCTCTTCCGGCAAATAATCCCGACACAAATACAATCAGTGCAAGTAAAACGACCGGTATCAAAGTGATGATCAAAGATTTGATCTTACATTTTGAAAATACAAGCATCGCCACGAACCAGACAAGAAAAACTGCCACATTTACCTTCCAGGATTGAGTAAGTGCCATCATAATACAGCAAACCAAAATGACAATACTCTTAACAAACGGATTGATGTGATCTAACGTAGATAATCTCATTACTCAGCCACCTCCGTTTCTAAGAAAAGCTTCTGCTCAGACACATTATAGATGACATCTGCGTAGGTTTCGGCTAACCCTCTGTCGTGAGTAACCATGATTACGGTAAGTTTTTCATCTAAAACCTTCTCTCGAACCTGATCCATTAAAGCTCTGGAGGAAATATAATCCTGTCCATACGTTGGTTCATCGAGAAGTAATAATTTCTGCCCTGCTGCAAGAACAGATAAAACAGCTAATCGTCTTTGCTGTCCCTGACTTAACATAAATGGAGAAAACTCCTGATAAGGCTTAAGCCCACACGTATCAAGCATCGCGATGGCACGCTCTTTGATCTGTTCTTGTGATTCTTCCGGATATCTTCTGGATAACCCGTCTGTCACTTCTGCCGTTACATTCTGTGTGATAAACTGGTTGGAAGGATTCTGAAAAGCAATTCCGACTTCTTCAAATGTCCCCTTCATACCGATATCAGCAACCTCACGTGCTCCAGCTTTTTCTAACACTTCGATATTCCCAAGATACTTTCTCTGATTTAATAAAGTCATCATAAGAGAAGTCTTGCCACAGCCGCTTGGTCCTAAAATAGCAGTGATCTTTCCTTGCGGAAACCATGCATCTGCTTCATATAATAATGAATCCTTTGCTTTTAAGTTCGCTGGGATTCTTTCTTTTCTTGCAAAAAATCGTTTCTTTGTGGAAACTGGTTTTTTCGGCATCTTTAACTGCTTAAGATACAGTCCGAAATCCCCAAAATCATTCTCATTCGGTGCAATCTCTGTCTCAGCCCAAATTCCAGGATAAGCAATCCCTTCCTGCTCAAAGATTTCCTTGCATTTTGCAAGTTCTTCTTCATTCTCTGCCTGAGCCAAAATTTCTGCCCCTCTGCCTAATAATACGAATCGATCAGCGGTTCCAATCCAATGATCAGACATATGGTCAATGGCCAAAATTGTCTTGCCCTGTTCCTTGCAAAGCTTTTTCATCCAAACCATCATGTCCCCTACCGATGCAGGATCAAGATTGGCAAATGGTTCGTCCAAAATAATACACTTTGCATCAAGCAGATAAATACAGGTAAGAACTGCACGCTGTTTTTCTCCACCAGATAAACTGTGTAATGGTCGATCAAGCAGATGGGAAACTTCCATTGCTTCTGCGGCTTTCTCTGCTCTTTTTTTCATTTCATCTGCAGGAATACTAATGTTTTCCATGCAGAAATACAGTTCTTCACGCAAAGTTTCCATACAGAACTGAAGATCTGGGTTCTGAAACATCATAGATACGAAAGCTGCACGCTTTGAAGGATTCATCTCCTTAAGCGGCTGGCCAAAAAGATTGATTGTACCTTCTGTCAAAAAACCTCCATTTTCAGGAAGCAGTCCACAAAGAACGGCAGCTAAGGTGCTCTTCCCGCACCCACTGCTGCCCATGAGAACAGTGATACTGCCCTCTGGAATTTCTAATGTTACATCATCAAGAATCGGTCTCGATTCTTCAAAATACGTAAATTTCAGATGATTACAGGAAATGGCAACACGAGGTTCCATTTACTTAGCCTCCTTCATCTTCTGTTTCATACCAAGTGCATATCCTTTTAATACACCAGCTTTTGCAAGTCCATCACAGATAATCTTAACAATGATACCTGTAAAGATGATGGAGCTGATGATACGGCAGATTAACATAATAAGCATCATCTGTCCGCCATATGCAAGATATCCATAGAAGAAAGTTTCTGGAATAAAGCTGATGACAGCACAAGTAATAGAGGAAAGTACTAATGTGAATAAGTTAAAGAATTTATATCCTGTGATCATAAATCCAACTTCACAACCAAATCCCTGAATGAAACCATTTACTAATGTCATAGGTCCAAACATACCACCCATAACAGTTTCAACTACTGCTGCTAACATTTCTGCCACGATACCTACACCTTTTTTCTGGATGATGTAAGTAGCAAATGTTGCTGCCATAAACCATAATCCGTAGATTAACTGGTACCCTAATGGGCCGTAACCAAACGGTGTTAATACTGCAGTAAGAGCGGTTCCGAGGTAGTTAGCGCCGTAAAATACCAATGCAAAGATTACTCCTACTACTGCTACCATTAAAATGTCTTTTAGTTTCCAATTCATGTGAGTTCATTCTCCTTTCACATATAAAACTTTAGCAACGAAAAGTGGTGCTCCCGATTCGCCGCATGTGATTTAGAAAATGTACGCTGGGTATCTATTTTTTTATTTTTTTATCCCCTCTAAGATTTGATCCATCTGATGCAAAAAAATCATTGAACGAAGCATTTGCCCAAATGGAAATAAAATAGAAAAAGCGCAGTATGAATAACACACTGCGCATAAAATATCAATACTGGTATTTCCCTACGTTGGCATTATCCAAATCAGGTTATGGGTCAAGGAAATACATCCTACTCTCAGCCTGCTTTTCGCAAGCCCCCCGGTTACAATATTCATATTACCATCAAAATGGCTTTTTCTCAAGAAATATATTTAGTTTTTATTCTTCTTCAATATCTTGATGGCTTCCTGAAGCTGATTATCTTCATCTTTTTCGATGGTTGCTTTCTTCAAAAGATCCTGATCAAGTTTTACTTCTACATCCGGTTCAATACCCTTCTTATGAATATTACGTCCTTTTGGTGTATAGTAGTCTGCAATGGTAAGCTTTAATGCAGAGCCATCACCTAATCCCATGACATTCTGCACGATTCCTTTACCGAAACTCTTTGTACCAACTAATGTTCCATATTCATAATCCTGAATTGCACCCGCTAAAATTTCAGAAGCACTTGCACTGTTGCCATTGATTAAAACTGCAAGTGGAACACCAAGCTCATCTTCCGAAGACGCATTCAGTTCTTCTTTGTTGCCATATTTATCCTGTGTATAGACAATCAGACCCGTTGGAAGAATCTTATCTGCGATGGATACAACGGCATTCAACAATCCTCCTGGATTATCACGAAGATCTAATACCATCTTTTCCATACCATCTGCTTTTAACGCATCCACTGCCTGATTAAACTGAGATACGGTAATTTCATCAAACTGTGTAATCTGAATATATCCCACTTTGTCTGCCAACATCTCATATTCCACAGTTGGACTTTCAATCTGTCTGCGAGTGATCGTATATTCTTTCTTCTTGCCATCACGCACGAAGGTAACTCTTACCGTTGTTCCTTCCTTGCCCTTGACTTTTGTAACAACCGTACTTAAATCATCATCCAGGGATAATTCTTCATCATCTACTTTGACCAGGATATCACCCGTGCGAAGCTTTGCTTCTTCTGCCGGACTTCCTTTAATGGTTCTTACAACAGAAATATATCCATCCTTGTCTTGCTGAAGTACTGCACCGATGCCAGAAAATACGCCTTCTGTATCTTCCTGAAGAGATGCATACTCTTCTTTTGTATAATAGCAAGAATAATCTTCTTCAAGTCCTGCCACGAAGCCCTTGTATGTATACTCCCTAAGCTTCGTCTCATCTACATCATAAAGATAATACTTATCGATCGCTCTTCTGATTATCTGCATCTTGAACGCACTGGTAGCGCCAAGGCTTCCGTTAAATACAAATGATTTTAACAATACCCCTTCTGCCACACAGATTAAGACCAAAATAACAATCAGTGCATCTTTAACAATGTTTTTAACATTCTTCTTTTTTTTCATAACCATTCAAATTGAATGCTTTATTAGTATTCAATGCTCTCCATATACTTCATGTACTTAACAACCATGAGGGCAATCTTGAATGTGATCGCATCTTCAAAGATTCTTAAGTCTAAATTTGTCTGCTTCTGAAGCTTATCAAGACGATATACAAGTGTATTACGGTGAATGTATAACTGTCTGGAAGTTTCGGAAACATTAAGATTATTCTCAAAGAACTTATTAATTGTTGTTAATGTTTCTTCATCGAAGTTATCTGGTGAATTACCATCAAATATTTCTCTAATGAACATCTTGCATAATGGCAGTGGAAGCTGATAGATCAGACGTCCAATACCTAAGTTGCTGTATGCAACAACATTCTCTTCTTCATAGAAGATCTTGCCAACAGAAAGAGCCATCTTGGCTTCCTTGAAGGAACGAGATACTTCCTTAATTTCTTTTACAACCGTACCAAATGCAATGTTGACTTCCGGATATCCGGATGCATTCAGTGTATCAACGATTACATCTGCTGTTTTATAGAAGTCATCATAGGTTTCCCCTTCTTTTACTTCACGGACTAAGATGATATTTCTTTCGTCTACTGCGGTAATAAAGTTCTTTGTTTTCGTTGCAAAAATGCTTCGTACCTTTTCTAAAGCATTGCTTTCCTTGTCGCGCTTTGTCTCAATAATATAAACAAGGCGCTTAACATCGGTATCAATATGTAATTTCTTTGCTCTGTTATAAATATCAACCAAAAGCAGATTATCAAGAAGAAGATTCTTAATAAAATTATCTTTATCAAATCGTTCTTTATAAGCTACTAAAAGTCCCTGAATCTGGAACGCAGCCATCTTTCCAACCATGTAAATATCATCTGTTTCTCCTTTAACTAAGATGATATATTCTAACTGATTGCCATCAAATACCTTAAAGAACTGATAACCCTGCATCATCTGACTTTCTGCTAAAGACTGAGCAAAAATCAACACAGATTCTAAATAGTCACTAACATCTGAAATGGTAGAAGCTAATACTTTACCCTCTGTATCCATTACACACAAATCGGTTCTGGAAATTGATTTAATTCCGTCAACTGTATCCTGTAAAATCTGATTTGAAATCATAGCATGTACACCCTTTCTCTTTTTCCCGTTCTTCTCTTCTTTACTATACAGCAACTTTAACCAAAAAAAAAGAGAAGAATGCAATTTTCTTCTCTTTTTTACACAATTTTTCAATATGATTTTTGTCTAATCTTCCCAAAATATTGATTCATTCGTCTACATACTAAGATGTGTCATTGGTAACATTGTATTATTCTGTTACATCCTCATCAAATTTCTGCCAGAATTCTGTAGAAATTCCTTCTGAACCAAGTTTGAGTCTTTTCTTAATCCACTTAACAATCGTGGATTCATCTTTTTCATCGGCCACATCCATGAACAGCTGAGTGGAAAGTCGTTCGGAAGAAATATAAAGATTTGTTCCTAACGTTTCAATATGGTCTAATAAGAGTTTTTTCTGCTTGGCTAACGGAACAACCGGAAGAACCATATCCGGGAAGAATCCATTAATCTTATTCACCATAGCTTCCATTGCTTCTTCACCGCTCTTATCATATACAACTGTGCGGACGATCATTCCCGCATAATCATATTCTAAATAAGTACGAGCCTTCTGGCATAATTCTTCATTCTCACAAAGAACACATACCTTCTTTTTATTCTTTGCCATGTAAGATAACATACTGTCTAAATAATCTTCCAGATAATGACCTTCATTGTTCATGGCAATTGCTTTTTCAATATTGTGATCTCCTGGTAAGACCAGGTCGGCGTTTTTCACGAATTTCTGTGTTTCTTCTGATTCCTGGCTTTCTAATGCAAGCTGTGCACCAGCTAACAAAATAAAGTTAAAATAATCGTTATTCACATAACCTTGGGATATTTCAACTGCACGAGGAACAGAAACAGCATCTAAGGTAATCCCTAAAACAGGTACCAGTTCATAGTTGTTCTGATTTTCCATAGTGTATTTGATCTCCTTTGTTGTGTTAACACAGATACTATCGGATTATTCTGCGTCTTCTGCCTCTTCCGTAGAACCTGTCCAGTCAGTTACTGATTTTCCAACCTTTTTGCCATCAGCAATGTCGGAAATTAAATCTTTGGCTGCATCAATGTCTGCTTCGAAAACAGATCCATTCTGTTTACCTTCCAAATCTACAATATAGATATCTTTTGCTTTTAATTTGGATGCGATATTCACATATGCAGAGATATCGCTGTATTCAATATCACTAGATGCATTCTTGTAAATTGTTTTTACATATTCAGCAAGTCTTTCTTCATCTGTATCTGCAAAGATTGTAGATAAGTATCCTGCGATGAAGCTTTCTGCACCTTCGATAAATGCATCATCATTGCCTTCTTCATACATACCTTTACCGGATAATACACCCCAGGACTGGTTACCATTCATAGTAGTTTCTCCAGCTTCCATGTTAACCTTCATCTGGTTCATATCACGGAAAGATACTGGATATGGAAGATTTGCTGTAAAAGATTTTCCTTCATTGATCATATTAACAAATGCTTCCTGATCAAAATCTTCATATCCGGAAATATTCACTCCGTATGCATTCTCAATATTGTTTACAACCACCTTCATATTTTCACCATTGCCATCTTCGTCATAAGCGAAAAGGTCAGAATCTGGTCTCATACATACGATAGTCATCTTTTCAGTCTTAGTGTCAAGCACTCGAAGAGCTATAAAATCACCAACTCGGATACAGGTTACATACTGATCCTTAATAGATGCTGCTAACTCCTCTGCTTCTTTCTTTGCTGCTGCTTCTTTGTCAGCTTTAAATTTATGAGTGAAAAACGTCTTGGATCCGAAATAAGATGCACCACCTGCTAAAACGATGATCAACAGTGCTGCAATCACACGAATCAAAGGATTTTTCTTCTTTGCTTTTACTTCTTTGCTCAAGATAAAAATCTCCTTTCCATAGTCTATACGTACATTAACTACATTATTATATCAAATTACAGCATATATTTCAACCACTGCAAAAATTGGATCGGAGCTATCTATTTACATAAATCATATTTTGTTACATCGATGACACAGTTTCCTCTTGCTTCAAATGTAATATCGCCAGCATCTACCGGAGTATAAATTTTACTTGTACAAGCCTGTGCACCACCATTTGCAAAAATTTCAACACCATTTTTATCTACTAAGATACGTAAATCAAGAACGCCATCTCTATCTTCTACCTGGAATTTTCTTGTTGTTACATAATCGTAGCGGCTTACCCCATATGTACGGTCAAATTTCACAACATTATCTTCTGGAATATATACGATTTCCGCGTACTGACCACCCGTTCTTGCAAGTTTTAAGGAAAATCTTCTGAAGGAGCCATCAAGTCGGATCGTAGCCATG
>JAZUED010000130.1:0-9873 GCA_045640005.1 Candidatus Fimousia sp. | reverse complement strand
GTGGCAGCAGACGAAGGTCGTTATAAGGATGGATTAAGATTCATCGAAGCGGTTCTTTCACTTGAACCAACGGAAGGTCGTACTGGCTGTCTGAAAAAAATGATAGAAAACAGATAGGAATGAGTAATATATATGATTATAGGAATCGATTTAGGAACAACCAATTCCCTGGCGGCATATTTTACAGAAGATGGACCAAAGATTATACCGAACCGTCTTGGTAAGAATATGACACCGTCAGTGGTCTCTATCGATGATGAGGAGCAGATTTTTGTGGGAGATACGGCAAAAGAACGCCAGATTCTCCATCCGGAAAGCTCCGCAAGTATATTTAAACGAAATATAGGAAGCAACAAAGAGTATATGCTGGGAACGAAGAAGTTTACGGCAGAGGAATTATCTTCTTTTGTTCTTCGAAGTCTCAAGGAGGATGCAGAAAGTTATCTTGGTGAAGAGGTGACGGAAGCGGTCATCAGTGTGCCTGCATACTTTAATGAAGCAAGAAGAAAGGCAACAAAGCGTGCCGGTGAGCTTGCAGGACTTAAAGTGGAACGTATTATCAGTGAACCGACGGCAGCAGCCATTGCTTATGGACTTTATCAGAAGAATAAGAATACAAAGTTTCTTGTTTTTGACCTGGGTGGCGGAACATTTGACGTATCTATCCTGGAATTGTTCCACAATATTTTAGAGGTTCGCGCCGTTGCTGGGGATAATTACTTAGGCGGCGAGGATTTTACCCATGTATTAGAAGAATTATTTATAAAAGACACGGAACTTTCCGAAGACGATTTGGATCAAAAATCACGTGCCATGATTCGTAAATCAGCGGAACAGTGCAAGCTTGCATTTGCAACAGAAAATGCTCACACCATGAAGGTTACGATTGACGGGGAAGTTTATTCTTCTACCATGACAATCGGAAGATTCGAAAAACGATGCGAGCCTCTTCTTGCACGCATCAAAAAGCCGGTTAAGAAATCCTTATCCGATGCAAAAATCAAGGTGTCAGATATTGATGAGATCGTATTAGTCGGAGGAGGAACCCGCCTTCGCCTGGTTCGTAAATATGTAGCAAAGTTATTTAAGAAGATGCCGAATACGTCCGTTCATCCAGATGAAGCTGTTGCACTTGGTGCAGCAATCCAGGCGGCGATGAAGGAACGTAAGGAAGCAATCAAAGAAGTAATTTTAACGGATGTTTGTCCATTTACACTTGGAACAGAGGTTGCCATTTCCCGAGGAGAAGATAAATACGAAGCGGGGCATTTTGCACCAATCATTGAACGTAATACAACAATTCCCGCAAGCCGTACGGAGACATTCCATACGATACGTGATCATCAGACACGATTAGAAGTTCATGTTCTTCAGGGAGAAAGCAGATTTGCAGATAATAATGTATCTCTTGGAACACTTGAAATTGATGTGCCAGATAATATGGCAGGTGCTGAGAGCGTAGATGTAACTTATACCTATGATGTGAATTCTCTGCTAGAGGTTGAAGTAAAAGTAGTTTCAACCGGTGAGATGAAGCGAATGATCATCAAAAACCAGGAACTCAATATGACGGATGAAGAAATAGAAGCTCGTATGCAGGAGCTTGCTTATCTTAAGATCCATCCAAGAGATCAGGAGGAGAATAAACTGTTACTTCTTCGTGGTGAGCGTATGTATGAGGAAAATACTGGAGAAACCAGACTTCAGATTGAATTTGAGCTTCGCGAGTTCGAGCGAGTGCTTAATACAAGAGATGAAATTGCGATTGCAGATGGCAGAAAGACTTTGAAGGCTGTGCTTGATGAATTAGAGGATGTCTGGTAATGGATCTGCCTGGTGATTAAAAAAGAATATACTATTTATATAGAAGAAACTCACTTTTGGTGGGTTTCTTTTTTTCTCATGTACTCTGTGGGAGATGCACTATGCTTCGTGAGGAAATAATAAAAGCATGTTGACAATACTTGCAAATTAGGCTATACTAGTATTCTGTATCATAATGGCTTATTATGCATTATAATACATGTAGTAAGATAACAATATTTCATTTACAAGGGGTGAAACGTCGATGGAAAAGAACAGAATTCGTCCAGTGAAATCCGGAACAAAGAATAGAGTAAGTTACGCTAGACAGAACGACGTCTTAGATGTACCAAATCTGATTGACATCCAGAAAAACTCTTATAAGTGGTTCTTAGAAGAAGGATTAACAGAAGTTTTTGAAGATATTTCTCCGATTGAAGATTACAATGGTCTTTTAAGTTTAGAATTTGTAGATTTTGACTTATGTAAAGAAGAAACAAAATACACAATCGAAGAATGTAAAGAAAGAGATGCAACATATGCAGCTCCTTTGAAGGTGAGAGTAAGATTACATAATAAGGAAGATGATGAATATAAAACACACGATATTTTCATGGGTGATCTTCCACTGATGACAGAAACAGGAACATTTGTTATTAACGGTGCAGAACGAGTAATCGTTTCCCAGTTAGTACGTTCTCCTGGTATCTACTATGTTATCGGTCATGATAAAATTGGTAAGGAATTATATTCCTGTACTGTAATCCCAAATCGTGGTGCATGGTTAGAATATGAAACAGATTCTAATGATGTATTCCATGTTCGTGTAGATAGAACACGTAAAGTACCTATCACAGTATTAATCCGTGCATTAGGTGTAGGAACAAATGCTGAAATCAAAGAATTATCTTGAGAAGAACCTAAGATTTTAGCATCTTTAGAAAAAGACCCATCTGATAACTATCAGGATGGCTTACTTGAATTATATAAGAAGTTTCGTCCAGGCGAACCATTATCTGTAGATAGTGCAGAAAGCCTGATTAACGCAATGTTCTTTGATCCAAGAAGATATGACCTTGCAAAAGTAGGTCGTTACAAATTTAATAAAAAGCTCGCTTTACCAAACCGAGTAACAGGATTCGAATTAGCTGAAGATGTAGTAGATGTAACAACTGGTGAAATCATCGCAGAAGCTGGTGAAACGATCACAAGAGAACTTGCTACACAGATTCAGAATGCAGCAGTTCCATCCATCTTTGTTCAGACAGAAGAACGTGTGGTTAAGGTATTATCCAACCTCGCAGTTGACATTGCTGAATATGTAGACTTCGACCCAAAAGAAGTTGGAGTTAACGAAAAAGTTTACTACCCTGTACTTGAAACTTTATTAGAAGAATATACTGAAGAAGATGAATTAAAAGAAGCAATCAAGAAGAATATTGCTGAATTAATTCCTAAGCATATTACAAAGGAAGATATCTTCGCTTCCATCAACTACAATATGCACTTAGAATACCAGGTTGGTCATGTTGATGATATCGACCACTTAGGTAACCGTCGTATCAGAGCGGTTGGTGAATTATTACAGAACCAGTATCGTATCGGTTTATCCAGATTAGAAAGAGTTGTTCGTGAAAGAATGACTACACAGGATGTTGATACAATCACACCACAGTCCCTGATCAATATCAAACCAGTAACAGCAGCTGTTAAGGAATTCTTCGGAAGCTCCCAGTTATCTCAGTTTATGGACCACAACAACCCATTATCTGAGTTAACACATAAGAGACGTTTATCCGCATTAGGACCTGGTGGTTTATCCAGAGACCGTGCCGGATTCGAAGTTCGAGACGTACACTACTCCCACTACGGAAGAATGTGTCCGATCGAAACACCTGAAGGTCCTAACATCGGTCTGATCAACTCCCTTGCTACATATGCAAAGATCAACGAATATGGTTTCATCGAAGCTCCATATCGTGAAGTTGATAAATCTGATCCTGCTAACCCAAGAGTAACAGATCAGGTTCGTTATATGACAGCTGATGAAGAAGATAATTATGTTGTAGCACAGGCCAACGAACCATTAGATGAAGAAGGATATTTCATTCACTCTTCTGTATCTGGTCGTTACCGTGAAGAAACAACAGAATTCCCTAAAAATAAAATTGATTTCATGGACGTATCTCCTAAGATGGTATTCTCTGTAGCTACATCCATGATCCCATTCCTTGAAAATGACGATGCGAACCGTGCCCTCATGGGTTCCAACATGCAGCGTCAGGCAGTACCTCTTCTTCGTACAGATGCTCCTGTAGTTGGTACTGGTATGGAATCTAAAGCAGCATTTGACTCTGGTGTATGTATCGTAGCTAAGAATGATGGTGTGGTAGAAAGATCTACAAGTAAAGAAATCATCGTTCGCAGAGAAGACGGCGAAAAAGACGTATACAACGTAATCAAGTTCGCTCGTTCCAACCAGGGTAACTGTATGAACCAGAGACCAATCGTTGATGTTGGCGATGTTGTTAAGAAAGACGACATCTTAGCAGACGGTGCTTCCACAAGCAACGGTGAGATGGCTCTTGGTAAGAACCCACTGATCGGTTTCATGACATGGGAAGGTTACAACTACGAAGATGCTGTATTATTAAGTGAACGTCTTGTTCAGGATGACGTTTACACATCTGTTCATATTGAAGAATATGAAGCAGAAGCAAGAGATACAAAGCTTGGTCAGGAAGATATCACAAGAGATCTTGCAGGACTTAGCGAAGATGTATTAAAAGACTTAGATGAAAATGGTATCATCCGAATCGGTGCAGAAGTACGTGCCGGAGATATCTTAGTTGGTAAAGTAACTCCTAAGGGAGAAACAGAACTTACAGCAGAAGAAAGATTACTTCGTGCAATCTTCGGTGAAAAAGCTCGTGAAGTTCGTGATACATCCCTTCGTGTACCACATGGTGCATACGGAGTTGTTATGGATACAAAAGTATTCACAAGAGAAAATGGCGATGAACTTCCTCCAGGAGTTAACAAATCTGTACGTGTATACATCGCACAGAAGAGAAAAATCTCCGTAGGGGATAAGATGGCTGGTCGTCATGGTAACAAGGGTGTAATTTCCCGTATCTTACCAGTAGAAGATATGCCATTCTTACCAAATGGTCGTCCTCTTGATATTGTATTAAACCCATTAGGCGTACCTTCCCGAATGAATATCGGACAGGTATTAGAGATTCATTTATCATTAGCTTCCCAGGTATTAGGCTTTAAGGTGGCTACTCCGGTCTTCAATGGTGCCAAGGAAAATGACATCATGGAAACTCTTGAAATGGCAAATGATTACGCTAACAAGACATGGGATGAATTCGTTGAAATCTGGGGTGACCAGGTTAACGACGAAGTATTAGATTATCTGTATGAAAACAGAGCACACAGAGCTGAGTGGAAAGGTGTTCCTATCGACAGAACTGGTAAAGTACAGTTACGAGATGGTAGAACAGGTGAAGAATTCGATAACCCAGTTACAATCGGTTTCATGCACTACTTAAAGCTCCACCACTTAGTAGATGATAAAATCCATGCTCGTTCTACAGGTCCTTACTCACTCGTTACTCAGCAGCCACTTGGTGGTAAAGCTCAGTTCGGTGGTCAGCGTTTCGGTGAAATGGAAGTTTGGGCGTTAGAAGCATATGGTGCTTCTTACACCTTACAGGAAATCCTTACAGTTAAATCAGATGACGTTGTTGGACGTGTTAAGACATACGAAGCAATTATTAAGGGTGATAACATCCCTGAACCAGGTATTCCAGAAGCATTCAAGGTAATGTTAAAGGAATTCCAGTCCTTAGCATTAGACGTAAGAGTCTTAAAGGACGATCAGACAGAAATTACTCTTCCAGAAAGCATCGATTATACTTCTGAATCTACAAGCAGAGATGAAATGAAGGAAATGATCGAAGGCGATTCCAAGATGGCTCAGTATGAAGATGAAGAAGCACTTGGAAGCATGGGATATAAAGCAGGAAACTATGAAGACGGAGACGACACCATTAACCTTGCATAATCGGTAATGAGTAGCGTTTTCAATGATAGAGATTATAGGAAGGAGCAGCCTGAATGTCTGAAATGAATCAAATTATTGATCAGCCAATGAACTTTGATGCAATCAAAATCGGGTTAGCTTCTCCTGAAAAGATCCGTGAATGGTCTAGAGGAGAAGTAACAAAGCCTGAAACAATTAACTATAGAACCCTGAAACCAGAAAAAGACGGTTTATTCTGCGAAAAGATCTTCGGACCTAGCAAAGACTGGGAATGTTACTGTGGTAAATTCAAGAAGATCCGTCACAAAGGTGTAATCTGTGACCGTTGTGGAGTAGAAGTAACAAAGGCAAATGTTCGTCGTGAACGTATGGGTCATATCGAACTTGCTGCACCAGTTTCTCATATCTGGTACTTCAAGGGTATCCCTTCCCGTATGGGATTAATCTTAGATATTTCTCCAAGAACCTTAGAACAGGTACTGTATTTCGCATCTTATATCGTATTAGATCCAAAAGATACAGATTTAGCTAAAAAACAGGTTTTAAGAGAACATGAATATCAGGAAGCCTGCGAAAAATACGGTGCAGACGCATTTGAAGTAGGCATGGGTGCAGAAGCTGTAAAACAGTTACTGCAGGAAATTGACTTAGAAGCAGAATCTAAGGAATTAAAAGATGGATTAGCAACAGCAACAGGACAGAAACGTGCAAGAATCATCAAACGTCTTGAAGTTGTAGAAGCTTTCAGAGGTTCTGACAACAAACCAGAATGGATGATCTTAGACGCAGTTCCAGTTATTCCACCAGATATCCGTCCAATGGTACAGTTAGACGGTGGACGTTTTGCAACATCCGACTTAAATGATTTATATAGAAGAATCATTAACAGAAATAACCGTTTAAAGAGACTCGCTGAACTCGGAGCACCAGATATCATCGTACGTAACGAAAAGAGAATGCTTCAGGAAGCTGTTGATGCCTTAATCGACAATGGTCGTAGAGGTCGTCCTGTAACAGGTCCTGGTAACCGTGCATTAAAATCTCTTTCCGATATGTTAAAAGGTAAGCAGGGACGTTTCCGTCAGAACTTACTTGGTAAACGAGTTGACTATTCTGGACGTTCTGTAATCGTAGTAGGTCCAGATTTAAAGATCTACCAGTGTGGTCTTCCAAAAGAAATGGCTATCGAATTATTCAAGCCATTTGTAATGAAAGAATTAGTTGCTCAGAAATTAGCACATAATATTAAATCTGCTAAGAAGATGGTGGAAAAATTAGATCCACAGGTTTGGGATGTCTTAGAAGAAGTAATCAAAGAACATCCAGTTATGTTAAACCGTGCTCCTACACTTCATAGATTAGGTATCCAGGCATTCGAACCAATCTTAGTAGAAGGTAAGGCAATTCGTCTTCACCCATTAGTATGTACTGCTTACAACGCCGACTTCGACGGTGACCAGATGGCTGTACATTTACCATTAACAGTAGAAGCTCAGGCTGAATGTCGTTTCTTACTGTTATCCCCTAACAACCTGTTAAAACCATCTGATGGTGGTGTAGTAGCCGTACCTTCCCAGGATATGGTACTTGGAACATACTACATGACAATGCACAAACCAGGTGACAAGGGCGAAGGAAAATTCTTCAAGTCTGTTAACGAAGCATTCCTTGCTTACGAAAACAAAGAAATCACTCTTCATGCTCGTATTAAAGTAAGAAGACATGGTAAAGACTTAGAAGGAAATCCAATCACACGTACTGTTGAAAGTACTATGGGACGTCTCTTATTCAACGAAATCATCTTACAGGATTTAGGTTTTGTAGATCGTGAAGATCCTGAAAACTTATTAAAACCTGAAATTGACTTCCAGGTTGGTAAGAAACAGTTAAAGAAAATCCTTGATAAGTGTATCAATGTTCATGGTGCTACAAAAACAGCTGAAATGTTAGATGACATCAAAGCAATCGGTTACAAGTTCTCCACACGTGGTGCGTTAACTGTATCCGTATCCGATATGACAGTACCACCTGAAAAACCAGAAATTTTAGCAGATGCTGAAAAACAGGTAGAAAAAATCACTAAGAAGTTCCGCCGTGGTATGTTAACAGAAGAAGAACGTTACAAAGCGGTAGTTAAGACATGGTTCGAAGCCGATGACCTTCTTACAAAGAAACTTCTTACAGGATTAGATACATACAACAACATCTTCATGATGGCTGACTCCGGTGCCCGTGGTTCCAACCAGCAGATCAAACAGCTTGCTGGTATGCGAGGTCTGATGGCCGATACATCCGGACGTACAATCGAATTACCAATCAAATCCAACTTCCGTGAAGGTCTTGACGTACTCGAATACTTCATTTCCGCTCATGGTGCTCGTAAAGGTCTTTCCGATACAGCGTTACGTACAGCCGACTCCGGTTACTTAACTCGTCGACTTGTAGACGTATCTCAGGATTTAATCATTCGTGAAATCGACTGTACACCTAAGGGAGAAGAAATCCCAGGTATGTACGTAGAAGCATTTATGGATGGTCAGGAAGTAATCGAAAGCTTAGAAGAACGTCTTACAGGACGTACAGCTGCTGAAACAATTGTTGATCCTGTAACAGGTGATGTAATTGTAAAAGCAAACCACATGATCACACCAAAACGTGCAGCTAAAGTATGTGCAGCAGGTTATACAAAGGTTAAGATCCGTACAATGCTTACTTGTGAATCCACAGTAGGTGCTTGTGCTAAGTGTTACGGTGCAAACCTTGCAACAGGTCAGGCTGTTCAGGTAGGTGAAGCAGTTGGTATCATCGCTGCTCAGTCTATCGGTGAACCAGGTACACAGTTAACCATGCGTACATTCCATGCTGGTGGTGTAGCCGGTGACGATATCACACAGGGTCTTCCTCGAGTAGAAGAATTATTCGAAGCTCGTAAACCAAAAGGTCTTGCAATCATTGCAGAAGACGCTGGTGTAGTTGAAATCAGAGATACAAAGAAAAAACGTGAAGTAGTAATCACAAACAGCGAAGGAGAATCCAAAGCTTACTTAATTCCTTACGGTTCCCGTATCAAAGTACAGGACGGTCAGGTATTAGAAGCTGGTGATGAATTAACTGAAGGTTCCGTAAACCCACATGATATCTTAAGAATCAAGGGTAAACGTGCCGTACAGGATTACATGATCAGTGAAGTACAGCGTGTATACCGTCTCCAGGGTGTAGATATCAACGATAAGCATGTCGAAGTTATCGTTCGTCAGATGCTTAAGAAGATCCGCATCGAAGAAAATGGTGACACAGATTACTTACCAGGAACACTTGTTAACGTTCTTGAATTCAAGAATAAAAACAAAGAACTTGAAGCAGAAGGTAAGACTCCTGCAACAGGCGAACAGGTAATGTTAGGTATCACAAAAGCTTCCTTAGCTACAGATTCCTTCTTATCCGCAGCATCCTTCCAGGAAACAACAAAAGTTCTTACAGATGCAGCGATCAAAGGTAAGGTTGACCCATTAGTAGGTCTTAAGGAAAACGTTCTCCTTGGTAAATTAATTCCAGCCGGTACAGGTATGAAGACATACCGCAACGTAAAACTTTCTACAGACGAAGAATTAAATACAATCTTCGATGAAGTAGGAGAAGAATTATTCGATGAAGAATTCAGCGAAGAAGGTATGGAAGAAATTATTACTGAAGAATAAATAATAATATGAAACCTTGTTGCTGGCGAAAGCCGGCGACAAGGTTTTTTTACTTTTTAGAGAGATTTCTTGCATGGCAACACTTTTTATGTCATAGTTAATCGGTGCCAATGCTATATATAGAAGAAACTCAAAAAATGGCTTAAAATCGTTGTTTTTATTAAAAAACAATTTATAAAATGGGTTGACAAACCATTGCAAACACCGTAAAATATGAAAATGCGTGTAGTATCACGCGAGCTAGAAATATAGCTAAGCAACAGTAGAAAATATGCATGGAGGTGAAAAACAAATGCCAACTTTTAACCAGTTAGTAAGAAA
>JAZUED010000129.1:0-3419 GCA_045640005.1 Candidatus Fimousia sp. | reverse complement strand
CATAGTTTTTAGCTAATGCAACAGCAGCGTCAAGAATCTTCTGTTCGTCTTCATTTAATCCATTGTACATCTTGCTTCCTGTGATTAAAGCTAATGTATGTGGTAAGTGGTTTGTTGTTACAACGTATTTCTGTACTTCGTAAAGTTTGTTACCTACGATAACTTCGTATGGGTTTTCCTGTCCATCAATAGTATTGTTCTGTAAGGATGTATATACTTCAGAGAATGCCATTGGTGTTGGGTTAGCGCCTGTTGCAGACCAGAATGCGATGTGGTTAGCATTTTCCATTGTACGGATCTTCTGACCCTTCATGTCAGCCATTGTTGTAACTTCAGAGTTAGTAGAAAGTTCACGGAAGTTCTGGTCAGCGAAGCCTAATAATTTGTAACCAGCTTTGTCATATAAGCTAGATACTTCGCTCATAAATGTTTCATCGTCAAGTGCCATACGTACCTGGCTGATGTCACTGTATACACAAGCTGCGTCAAATACAGCAAGTTCAGGGATGAAGTTTACTTCTGGTGCAGTTGTCTGAACTACGAACTGAACACCATCACCTGTCTTAACAGCTTCACATAAAGCATTGTCGGAACCTAAAGTACCATTTGCCTGAACGGAAATCTTCATCTTACCATCAGAATAGAAGTTTACTAATTCAGCAAATTTTTCTGCGTATAACTGTGTTACTGTATCTTCAGAAGAGTCTGTTCCTAAGAACCAGTCATATTCTGCTACATTATCAAGGTTTACACCTTCTAATTTATCAAGATTTTCTGTTTCATATTTGCTGAAGTCAGCCTGAGAAGCGGATGCAGATCCACTACCATTAGCACTTGCGCCACCAAGTAATGCAAGAGAGATGTTAGGAATGGAAATGATCATTACTAAGGAAACTACGAATAAGCAAATATAAGGCATTACGTTCTTCGCAACTTTCATAACCGGTAAATTACCTACTCGAGATGCTACGAATAAGTTGATACCAATTGGTGGTGTTACGAAACCGATAGCTAAGTTAACGATCATCATGATACCGAAGTGGATTTCATTAACTTCAATACCAGGTGCGCTAACGATTGGCCATAAGATTGGTGTTAAAAGTAAGATAGCAGGACCACCGTCCATTACCATACCAACCATGAATAAGAAAATGTTTACAATAAGTAAGATTGCAAACTTGCTGTGGAATGTACTTGTCATGAATGTACTTACCATAGCAGGGATCTGAAGCATAGCCATTACTTTAGCAAATGCTGCAGCGGAACCTAATACGAATAATAAGGAACCATATGTCTGAACAGTTTCACGAAGGATAGCTGGGATATCCTTTGGTTTTAATGTTCTGTAGATGAAAAGACCTACGATTAAAGCATAAAATACGGAGATTGTAGCTGCTTCAGTTGGAGAAGCGATACCACCGTAGATAGAACCTAAAATGATTACTGGAGATAAGAGTGCCCAGAAAGATGTAAAGAATACTTTAACGAAACCTTTCTGACGAAGAGCTCCTACTTCAGCATTGATTTTTTCTTTATCTTCGCCGTGACGGAGACAATAGAAAATAGCATAAAGCATTAAACATCCTGCAATGAGGAAACCTGGAATGATACCAGCTGTAAACATCTTACCTACAGATGCTTCAGAGTTAGCCATACAGTAAAGTACCATAGGGATGGATGGTGGAATGATTACACCTAAAGATCCGGCTACACAAACTGTAGATACTGTAAATTCTCTTTTATAACCTAAGTTTAAAAGAATTGGAATAGTCATGGAACCTACGGCTGCTACTGTAGCAGGAGCAGAACCGGAAATAGCTCCATAGAATAAACATGTTACGATAACCGCACATGGCATACCGCCAGGGATTTTACCAAGGAAGTATTCGAAGAATTCGAATAACTTTTTGGATACACCACCACGAGCCATTACGATACCGGATAAGATAAACATAGGGAGAGCTAACAATGAGAAAGAGTTAACACCTTCTACACAGTTACGAATAAAGCTGACTGCTGTGATATTGCTTACGAAAAGGCTTGGAGCCAGGGAAGCAATTGTAATGGATCCTGAAACAGGAATAGAGACAAACAGGCAGACTACAAAAATCCCAAATAATAAAATTGGTGACATACGTTATTCTCCTTTCTCTTATTCTGCTTCAGCTTCTACTGCTTCTTCACCTTTTTTGAAAATGTTAAAATCAAGGATTAACATCTGTAAGGATCTAAGCATAGATAAACCAAAACCTACACATGGTGCCAAATAGATTACCCACATAGGAACTCTTAAAGCTGTGGAAAGCTGACCATTCGCAATAGTCTGTCCAAGATAAGAAATTGCCTTTGGTGTGAGGTATCCGTAAATGCAAAGACATACAATATCAACTGCCATGATAAAGATATATCTAAGCTTGAATGGGAATTTTTCAATCAGTAATGTAATCTGAATACTTAAACGTTTTCTGATACAATAGCTGATTGAAAGAAAAGCGGACCAGATAAAGATGAATCTGGTTAACTCTTCAGACCAGGACAGAGAAGCTTTGAAGGCATATCGTGCGGCTACCTGGATGATCATGATACAAGCCATGATGCCACAGAAAACCATCATAACGATTTCTTCGAAGTTCTCGTCAAACCATTTTAATAGTTTCATATTTCTCCTCCTTTATTAAAGACTAATAAAACACACTATGTAGATATTTTAACAGACTTTAGGGGCAAATTTCCATTATTTATATTGCATGAAAACCATCAAATCGATTACAATTTGTTATCGTTATATTACAGATTAATAATATTTTCTTTTTTTTAGGCAAAAATAAATAGATGTGGCAATCATTTAAGACTACCACATCTATATTATTATCTATATATTCGTTATCTATATACATTCGCTGTATATGACGCGCTTATTTAACTGTCCAGGTTAAAAGTTTGCCACTAGGTACTTCTTTTTCAATTCCTTTAAATGTATGACCGCCTTTTGTACATCCTTTTAACATTTCAGTTTCTGTAAAACTGATGTATTCATAATCATCCTGATCATATCCATAATCATAGTAAGCGTAATCATTTGCCTGACCGTAAGCTTTCTTACCTTTTTCAGTATACTTACGATAGCCTCTTCCCTCACCTACTGGCTGGAAGATATAATGATCATCATATGTTACAAATTCACCAAGTACGATAAATTCTGCATTGGATGCAGTCGCTTCATCTTCGTCGGAAAGGTATGCCTGATAAACAGGATTTTTAAGATATCCATAGAATTTTGCTTTGCTTCCAACGTAGAAATCTTTGTAATCATTATCTCTGGACTGTACTTTGCTGTTACGATAATTGTAATACCAAATCTTGTCCTGTAAGATTAAATCTTTTAAACCATCTTTATCTAAGTCTAAGTCGGATCGTAG
>JAZUED010000128.1:0-6909 GCA_045640005.1 Candidatus Fimousia sp. | reverse complement strand
TCAAACAACGGATTCTGTTTGGAAAGAGTCTCTCTACGGGACTCAGGTGCAATAATTCCATTTTTCCAATAGAAATCAATATTCGCTCTATTGATTCCTGAAACACCTTTATCTCCTTCTTCATAGCAGCTAAAGATTCCTTCATAATAAACTGTAATAAATCCTTCAAATTCAGGCCAGTATTCTTTGATTTCTTTTGTAAGCTGCTCTAAAAGAGTGATTCCTTTTTTACCACCAATTGTAAAAATAAGAATATTACGAAGCTTTGCATTGTGTTTTCTATAAAAATCAGTCACATATTTCATGCACTGGATTAGAGTTTCTCCAGATGCAATAATATCCCCAATCATAAGAGTAGAATTTGGTACAACCGCAAGCTTGCTGTATTTGATATCAAGTCCGACGATTTCTTCATTATCTTTACCACCAAAGACACGTTCACAGGATAAGAAAGAAATGTCATGCACTTTTACATGTTCATTATAACAAGCTTCTTCAAGCGGGAAGTTTAATGCCCCACGAAGGATGGACAAAATATTTGCCTGAGAAATACGATTGTTTTCTTTTAAGTAATACATCATCTGTCCTGTCGCATTCAGTAAACTTTTATAAACCTCATATCCAACAACTTCCGGATGATTCATCAGCTTTCTGGATTCTGCTTCAGATACGATATAGTACTCATTCACATAATCTCCACCAGTTAAACGATAACAATCAACCCCTTGATCAGAAAATTCAGGAACAATTGCTACATTTTTTAAATCACTCATAATTACCTCCAAATATATTAAAAAGTGTGCTTCCATTCACATAAAAAAGGCCGCATGAAATGGGAAGCATAAAAATCTCTTACCTGTTATTGTACCAATACTCGTTGCTACAATCAATGTTATATATGCCAAAAAATGGCCCATGTGAAATCACATGAGCCATTTTTCATTTTCATATATTATTCGATATATTGTTTTTAAATGATATTACTGTTCAGCTTTTGCTTTGTTTTCGATCTGCTTTCTTACAATTAACACAACGATAATCATACCAACGATACCGGATACCATAGCTAATGTAAATACATTACGGATACCTGCCGCGATGAGAGCTGGGTTTGTGTTATCTGCATGAGTAGGAATATCGTAAAGAATACCCATTAAGGAAGCAGCAACAGGGTTAGCAAGAGAGTTTACGAAGTTGATCATCGCTGTACCTGTACCATAATCTTTAGGCTGAAGGTAAGACTGAGCAACTGGTGTGATTGTTACAGCACGAAGGGATTCTGCAATACCTGTTAATGTGATCATTACAATATATACCATGAAACCTGTACCAACAGAGAATCCTGGGTTAGTAATGAATGTCATAGCTCCAAATACGATTGTAATAGTGATTGTAGCTGCTAACATAGATTTCCAAGCGTTTGTTGTCTTTTTAGCAACCCATACACCAGCAATCATAGGTACGATCATAGTAACGATTGTACGTGGGAACTGTAATGTACCGGACATTGTAGTAGATCCACCGAATACCTGCTGAATACCAAGTGGTGCATATGTATCCATAGCTGTTTTATAGAAGTAGCAAAGAAGACCTACGATTAAGAGAATTGCGTAGTTACCATTCTTTAATAAGTATAAAGGAATGATTGGTTCTTTTGCGGATCCTTCTACTTTAATTAATGCAAAGAGTGCAATGATACCAATAATGAATAATACAATTACCATTGGGTTAGTCCATCCATCACGAGGTCCCATGTTAAGAGCAAGGATGATACCACAAAGTGTAACTGCTAAAAGTGCCATACCTGGGAAGTCGATGATGATTTCACCTTCACGTTTTACGTTAGGCATGTTAAAACCAATAAGAAGTACTGCAAAGATAAGTGGGATTGCTGGGAACATTAAAGCGATGCTGTTTAATCCCATATCCTGGAAGATACCAGCTACGATACTACCAAGAAAACCACCTACTGCTACTGCAGAAGATAAAAGACCCATAGCACGTGGAACATCTTTTGTTTCATTGATTTCACGAGCGATGATGTAAGGTGCAGCTGTGAACGCACCCATTGCTGCGGATAAAAGTACGATACATCCCATATAAATAGGTAAGATACGGATGATACCCATTAAGATACCAGCGATACCGCAGATTAAACCAGATACGATAACAACATTACGACGACCAAAAAGGTCACCTAATTTACCACCGATTGGTGTAAGGATGGAAAGAGGTAATACTCGTAAAATCGCAATTGTTGAGAAGTACTGCATTGCATTCATTTCAGTTAAGATTGGACCCTGAAGGTTCGCAAGACTTAAACCGAACATAGCAATAGTAAACATAAGCATAACGCAACCAATGGTTACTAATCTTTTTTTGCCTTTAGGAAGCGGAATTGCCACCTGTGGCGCCTGTGCATTTGACATATTGTTTCTCCTTTTTTCTCTTTTCAATACTGTTTAAAATTATACCGTTTCGTTTGCTGTCACATGAGCGACACAACAAAAATGATTATATCATAATTTAATTTGCTAAGAATGGAGTCATATTGAATATATGTTATGCACTTGATTCATGTTGTGTCAATTTACTCAACCTCCCTCACTTGATTCAATTTTCGATAATATATTCAATTTGACGAAATTGTTTTTACAAAATCCCATTGCTATAATGTAACGAGATTTATCATATAAAAGGAGTATAAAACCATGGAAATAATAAAGACTTTCTTAGTATTTGCCATACTATTTGGGGCAAATCTTCTTCAGGCGATTACTGGTTTTGCCGGAACCATGTTATCCATGCCTCCCGTTATTAAATTAATTGGAGTCGGCGAATCAAAAGCCTTGCTGAATGCGATCTGCCAGATTTCAAGTCTGATGATTGTTATTACCGGATATAAATATGTAAACTGGAAGATTTATTTTCGCATTTTTATCCTTATGGCTCTTGGAATCACTGCCGGAATCCAGATTTTCCGTATCTTCCCGGTTAATTCCCTGCTTACTTTTTACGGATTATTAATTATTGCAGTAGGCTTGAAAAAACTATTTGTCAAAAAGGATATTACACTTCCTGACTGGTCACTGCTCTTTGTCGTTCTCGCAGCCGGCATTATTGAAGGTATGTTTGTATCCGGTGGATCCTTATTAGTCATCTACGCTTCAGCAGTACTTAAAGATAAGGAAGAATTCCGTGCAACTCTTGCCATGACCTGGCTGACACTTGGGTTCTATATGACAACAGTTCAGTATATGGAAGGTAATTTTAACAGTCATGTTATGTTCCTTCTCATCGTCGGCATTATTCCTGTATTTGCCGGAACTTTAGTTGGAACGAAACTGATGCGATACATTCGACAGGAAACATTTATGAAGATTACTTATGTACTTCTGCTCATGGCAGGAGTCATGGCTATCATTTAATAGGAAGGAATACAGCTATGAAAAAGATTTACTATGGCGGTGACATTCTCACCATGCTTGATACAAAGACAGCTCCGGAAGCTGTCGTAATCGAAGATGGAATCATCGTATATGTCGGATCTATGGATGATGCGAACAAAATGCTTGACGATGCAGAAAAGATCAACCTGAATGGTCATACATTAATGCCTTCTTTTATCGATCCACACAGTCACTTTATGCAGACAGCACAGGGCATCTCTATGTGTGATCTCTCTGGTGCTGAAAGCTTTGACGATATTGTAACCTTACTAAAAGAGTACAAAGTAAAGAGAAACATCGAACCGGGTGGTATTATCTTCGCTACAGGATATGATCATAACTTTTTAAAGGAAGAAAAACATCCGGATAAGTCCATTCTTGATCAGGCAAGTTCTGAAATTCCAATCTATATTTCTCACGCTTCCGGTCACATGGGTGTTGCTAACTCAGCACTCTTAAAAATTGCTGAACTCCCAGCTGATGCACCCGATCCAAACGGCGGCAAATTTGGTCGTGATGAAGATGGCCTGTTGAATGGTTACGTTGAAGAAACACCTGCTCTTATGCCTATTTTAGCAAAAGCTATGCCGCTTTTAAAAATTGATATGCCTGCCTGCATTTTAGAAACACAGCAGTTATATCTTCAGAATGGAATCACAACAGTACAGGAAGGTGCTGCAGCAAAACAATCCGTAGCTGGTCTTGCTGCTTTTACCGATGCAGGGATGATTCAATTAGACGTGATTGCTTATGTCATGGAAAATGACTACGAAGAAACAATAAAAGCATATCCAGATCGAAATAATACTTACAAAAATAATTTAAAAATTGGTGGTGCCAAGCTTATCTTAGACGGATCTCCTCAGGGAAAATCTGCATGGTTATCCACTCCATATGAAGGAGAAAGCGAATATTGCGGCTATCCAACACATGATGATTCTCATGTAACAGAAGTTGCAAAAAAAGCAATCCAGGGTGGATATCAATTATTAGCTCATTGTAATGGGGATGCCGCTTCCGAACAGTTCCTTAGCTGCTACGAACAGGCTTTAGCAAGCGCTGGCATTGATTGGGAAGAAGCTAAGAACCTTCGTCCAACGATGGTTCACTGTCAGACTGTACGTGAAGATCAGCTTGACCGAATGACTGCCATCAACATGCTTCCAACCATTTTTGTTGGTCATGTATGGTATTGGGGAGATATTCATTATAAAAACTTAGGAGAAAAACGTGCAAACCGTATTAGTCCTGTAAAATCCACTTTGGATCGTGGAATGAAATTCACATTCCACCAGGACACTCCTGTTACTGCACCAAATATGCTTCACAGTGTATGGTGCGCTGTCAACCGTATCACGAGAAATGGTCGCCTTTTAGGAGAAGATCAGAAGATATCGGTTCACGATGCATTAAAGGCCGTTACGATCCATGGTGCTTACGCTTACCATGAAGAAGATATCAAAGGCACCATTGAAGTCGGCAAACATGCAGACCTTGTTATTCTCGATCAAAACCCTGAAAAAGTGAATCCGATGGATATTCGCGATATTAAGGTTTTGGAAACAATCAAAAATGGAGTCAAATTGTATCAACTTTGAGCAATATTTCCATATTGGTATTAAATTTTCTGCACACTGAACCACTTGTTGTCAAATAAAAAACCGTGTTACCCTACTCTCTGTCATGACACTACATAATAATAAAGTCGAATATTAATGTAGTTGCAACATTACAGCTATATTATGAAAATGAAAAGAGTAAGGAGTATAATTATGTATACAATCGTTGTTGCATTTGGTATTGCCAGTGTTATGCTTTCCTTAGGCATTATCTTAAGAAGCAAGGTTCCATTCTTTCAGAATATGCTTATGCCAGTAAGTGTAATTGGTGGTATCATCGGATTTATCGTAATGAATCTTCTTTTGGTTCGTATTGATGTTTGCGGAGTAACCGTAAAAGATTTTTCTGACATTGTAGAAGTATTCTTCGTTATGTCCTTTATTTCCATCGGACTTACTGGTGGCGGAAAGAAAAAGAAAAAAGAAACAAAAGAAGTTGAAATTGATGAAAAAACAGGCAAAAAGAAAAAAGGTCCAAAACAGAGTGGTCTCGTTCGTGGTGCATTCGGTATGTGTCTCATCTGGTGTATCCTCTATGCAGTTCAGCCTTTAGTTGGTATTCTGATCACAACAATCATCGGAAAACCATTTGATTTACAGCCTATTTATGGTATCTTAGTACCATTTGCTTTCTGTCAGGGACCTGGACAGGCTTCCACATACGGAAAATTATTTGAAAGAACTTATGGTTTCCCTCATTCTGAAATGATTGCATTAAGCTATGCTGCATTTGGTTTCCTTGCTGCATTCGTAATCGGTGTACCAATCGCAAGATATGGCTTAAGAAAAGGACTTGTTAAAAACAGCAAACCGATTGATGATGTCATCAAACGCGGTTACTTCCACAAAGATGAAAAGGAAGAATACAGCGAACCAATCGGACATACAACTTATCACGGCGGAAGTATCGATACAATCGCTGCAACATTTGCAGTTATGGGCGTATCTTATCTTATCGCTTTAGTATTATCAAAAATCGTATCTTACATTCCTGCAATTGGTTCTTCTTTCAGTGCCATGATGTTTATGTGGGGTATGTTTGGTGCTAATATTGCAAAAGCGGTTATGAGAAAATTAGGTATTGATTATTTAATCGATGATCAGTTACAGAGCCATATCACAGGCTTCTTCTCCGATTATCTTGTTACTTGCGCATTCATGGCAATCCAGGTAAGCATCATCGGAAAATGGCTGATTCCAATCCTTGTAATCAGTACAGCTACTACAGCAGTTACATTCTTTGTAACATCCTACTTCGGTGCTAGATTAGGTAGTGATCACGACTTTGAACGTATGCTTGGTGTATATGGTACTTCTACAGGAACTACTCCTAGTGGTGTTTCTTTACTTCGAATCGTTGACCCTAGCCTTAGCACAGACACAGCAGCTGAGCTTGGTATTATGAATGGTGTTATGATCTTATCTACACCTACAATGATCTTTATCACTTTAACCGGATTAAAGATTGTAACATTGCCAATCGCATGCGCTGGTATGTTCGCAAGTATCTTCATTTATCTTCTTCTTTTGAAGATTTTAGGAGTATGGCAGAAACCTACTTTCTCCTTTAAAAATTAAATTGAATGAAATGACTACATAAAATGAGCCTTGTTTCACAGTTTCTGCGGAACAAGGCTTTTATTTTATCTTGTTATATTTCTAAGCCATACATACTTACGATGATGCATCAGCATAAATGGCAATTTACAGATTTCATCCAAGTTGGCACATAAGTAGACAATCCATACCGGACATTTAAATACAAATGCTGCCAGAAAACTAAGTGGAACCCCGAATAACCACATGGCGCAGATATTGCCCTTCATATCAAAGGCTGCATC
>JAZUED010000127.1:0-7461 GCA_045640005.1 Candidatus Fimousia sp. | reverse complement strand
AAGCTCTTTTCCAAAATACCATCGGATAAAGTATTCACCGTGATGCGGAATTCTTCGTCGCGAATCTGAGTTTTTACAGTTTCAAATTTCTGACAGTGAGCTACATCTAATGTATTTGCAATACCAAGAAGAATTGCAAGCTTACCAATAATAACTTTTTCCTGACGGCTGAAATCTTCATCCGCAATATATCCAATAAATTTATGATAATCCATCTTATGGCAACGGATAATCTCACTGATCATCTTACGTTCCTTGCCGGAAAGACCTACGATTTCAGAACGCTTTACAATATAAGCAGAAATTCTTGTAGATTCTTCCATAGAGATGTATCGTCCGACATTGTGGAGTAACGCAGCGATTTTAAGCAATAATGCATCTCTTGGTGTGAGATCTGCGTTTTTGCAAAGACCTTTAAACAATGTACTTGTAATCTTATCAACATATTCATTGTGTTCTGCAGAATGAATATAACGTTTCATCATTTTCACAACTTCAGATTCAATATCTTTATTAAAATCATGAACAGTTGGAATATATTTATGATCCATTGCATATTCACAGGCAATACCATCATTCATTTCCATACCGGACATCCATGCCTGTTTTGCACCAATCTTTTTAAAGAATTCTTCACAGATGATAACAGCTGGTAATAAAATGCCTGCATCTTCTGTAAAGCTCATATTCTGTGTCAAATGCTTCTGTGCTTTTTTGCAAAGCTTAATAAATTTGTCCGCATTTAACATGTCGCCTTTTTTACTCTTCCAGCTTGCCTGAGTCAGGAATAAATCTCCTGCAATAATTAATGTTTTTAAATTCAAGTCAGCAAAGAATACATCTTCTAATTCTTTTAAACGATAAGAAATCATCTCTCGAATAAGAGCTGCCTGTTCTTCCTGAGAATATCCGGTTTCCTGAACCCATTCACGCACCTGAAGAGTACCTAATGATACATTCTGTGTGAGAATCAGCTCACCACCATTTACAATCGTAACTCGAAGCTTTCCTGGGCTGGCATCTAAAATTACCGCTCCATCCTTACCGATTTCGTCGAATTTAGGATTGGATACAACACCTTTATAAACAAAGAAGCTCTGTTGTGGGTTTGTCACCACATTTACTTCGTAGCCAGTGGACATCTTAATCTGTTCTAATATAAAACTCTGATTGGCTGCTTCACGGATTGCTGTTCCGCCATATACCAGCACTTCCTCTGCACCAAATTCTAAAGTAAGCTTTTTAAGTTTATTGATTTTCTTACAAAGCTTGCGAATCATTCCATTAGAAATGCTTCCTGTACGAATATTATCCTTACCAATCAGAAGCTTCTCTTTTACTTTATTTAACAGCATCATCTCGCCGGAACCATTCACCTGATAGATGGTGAGAGTGGTTTCGTAGGACCCGATGGTGATTGCTGCAAATACATGTAATTTGCTCATCTAAACCTCCTGCACTTTTCTATTGTTATAATTTACTGTATTAATCATTTGTTGTATTAACACTCTAACTTTTATTATAACACAAATATTTCCATTATGAATGTAATATATAAGTAAAAAAAGGAGTTTCTGCTTTCAGAAACTCCTTTAACATCTTCAATATTCTTCTTATAATTCTACGTTCCAGAAATCTGCTAATGTTGCAAAATAATCTTCTGGTGTTTCTGCACGACGAATCATCTTTGTACTTTCATCTTCTCTTAAAAGGATTTCAGAAGAACGTAAACGTCCGTTGTAGTTGTAACCCATAGAGAAACCATGAGCACCTGCATCGTGAATGAATAATAAATCGCCTTTTTCAATTTCAGGTAACATACGGTCTACTGCAAATTTATCACAGTTTTCACATAAAGAACCTACTACATCGTATTTATGATCGCATGGCGCATCTTCTTTACCCATAACAGTGATATGGTGGTAAGCACCATAGATAGCTGGTCTCATAAGGTTTGCTGCACATGCATCAACACCTACATATTCTTTATGTGTGTGTTTTTCATGGATTGCTCTTGTAACAAGACCACCATTAGGAGCTAACATGTAACGACCTAATTCTGTAAAGATTTTAATATCGCCAAGACCTGCTGGTACTAAGATTTCTTCAAATGCTTTTCTTACGCCTTCACCGATTACAAAGATATCATTTGGTTCTTTGTCTGGTGTATAAGGGATACCTACACCACCAGAAAGGTTGATGAAGGAAAGAGATACGCCTGTTTCTTCTTTGATTTCAACTGCGATATTAAAGAGGATTGCAGCAAGTGCTGGATAGTATTCATTAGATACTGTGTTACTTGCTAAGAATGCATGTAAACCAAATTCTTTACATCCTTCTTCTTTTAATCTCTTATAAGCTTCTGTAAGCTGAGGTCTTGTCATACCATATTTTGCATCACCTGGGTTATCCATGATATCAGTACCAAGTTCAAATACCCCACCTGGGTTGAAACGACAGGAGATTGTTTCTGGAATACCACATGTTTCTTTTAAGAAATCGATGTGTGTAATATCATCTAAGTTAATAATACCACCTAATTCTTTACATTTTGCGAATTCTTCTGCTGGTGTTTCGTTAGAAGAGAACATAATATTCTTTCCAACAATGCCACACTTTTCAGACATCATAAGTTCTGTTAAGGAAGAACAGTCTGTACCACAGCCTTCTTCTTCTAAAATCTTTAAGATAGTTGGGTTTGGTGTAGCTTTTACTGCAAAATATTCTTTGAAACCTTTGTTCCAGGAAAATGCTTTGAATAAATTTCTTGCAGTCTGTCTGATTCCTGCTTCATCATATAAATGAAATGGAGTAGGATACTGTTCACAGATTGCTTCTAACTGATCCTTTTTTACGAATGGAATTTTTGCCATAATAATTTTCTCCTCTTTTATATTATCTATTTATATTTTTTAAGTCTATTATATAAAAACGTGCTTCACACACTTCGCGCACAGGCAAAATGCAAAAGCAAAAATAGTCTAAAAATGCACTAATCCTAATATAATAAAACGAAAAAACAATGTCAACTCTTATCCTCTTAATTTTTTAAGGATTATTGAATCTCCTTCATAATACTGATATAATAAATATGTATAGCTCTTCGCATACGTGTGTGTTAGCAGATTGTGGAAGCTGTATATATTTTGAACGTTTTTTATTAAACAGAAAAGGGCACTTGCACGAACTCGTACAATGCCCTTTTTTGTTTTTCTCTTATTATAATTATCTCAAAAAGTCACGTATAAGCACTCAGTAACGACGCTTATTCCAACGTAATTTTTACTTTTTTCTTTCTGATTGTCTTTGATGAAATGTAATTCACAATGATATATATTACAAAAATCGTTATTATTCTGCATACAATAGTAATAACCGGATATGCGGAAAGCCATGCCCAAGGCAGTATCTTAGATTCAAAAGCATGAATGGACATAATCTTTAACGAATCAAATCCCACATACTCAATAAAAGAATATGCTTTCCCTTGAAAATCCAATCTCATGATGATCAAAAATATTTTTAGAATAAGAAATCCTATAATACCCGCACTCGCGATATCAATTGGTCCTAATGTCCAGATATTAAATGCAAAATCTATATTTCCAAACAAAAATGAGATTGTAAGGAAAATCGCCATAATGACATAATATCTCCATGGCATCTTTCGATTTAAAAATTCATGCTCGCGAATATATTTACCAGCGGCTAGATATCCAACTGCAATTAAACTAGCAGGAGCATAGTATGGCCAATGTGTATGGAATAAAGTCATTACATAACCAACCATTATACACGCTATAATGCAGAGCACTTTTACTCTCTTATTCTGAACTTGCTCAATCAGATTGTAAACATTCCATGAAATAAACAAAGCAATCAAAAACCACATGATGAAAATCGAATGAAAATGAATCCCCCATTTTTCAAACCCACCATGTTCTCCATTCATACATAATAGATATGTAAAGAACAGATCACGAACTTCGGCCACAAAAGGCTTATGTCTTAAAATACGAATCAGTGCCTTAAAGAACAAAACACTTCCTGCTACGGTGATATAAGGTTTTAAAAGCAACCTTGCCTGAATTTGCAGGCAGCGCTTTGGTTTTTTGACAAAAAAACAATAACCGCTTACCATAAAAAACATCGCAAGAAGTCCCGCACCTGTAACAGTTCCGATTCTTGAACTTATACTTGTGTTCGTTGCATACATTTCCTCTCTTTGCCAGAAAGGAGATAACATATGCCCAATAATGATATAGATTAATCCAACGCCACGAACAATATTAAAATCCCCAAAAGAAATTCTATTAGGTTCTTTATTCATTATAATAGTTCTCCAATTACTGCATCACATAAATCGCCCACTGTTTTCAGATGTCGTAGCTTTCTCATCTTAAATTTGATTCCAAAAAAAGCTTCTAAGTCATATAAAACAATAACCATTTCCATAGAAGAGAGTTCTAAATCCTGTAATAATCTGGATTCTTCTGTTACTGTCATATCTCTTTCCGCAGATTTTTTTAAAATTTCGATTACCTTTTTTCTCGCTTCTGCAATTGTCATAACTAACCTCTAATTATTTTTCCTAAACTAGTTTTTGGTAAAGGTTCCGCATTTATATCAATATAACCGATTTGTTCATAAGCCATCGCTTCTAAATTATATTCTTCTACGATTGCGTCTATTTCCTCATCTGTCAAAGTTGGCGCATAAATTTTCACTTGCAATGCATTCTTATAAGCACAAACAAGGACTTCTTCAAGTCCGGCATTTCTTTTTCGAAGTTTACCTTCAATACGCTCCGGACTAACATTCTCACCATTTGACAGCGTAATAAGATTTTTCTTTCTTCCTGTTAAATAGATATATCCTTCTTCATCAATATAGGCCAGATCTCCTGTATGTAACCAACCATCTTCAATTGTTTTAGCTGTTTCTTCCGGATTATTATAATAACCTGTCATCATAGAATCACAGCGAAGCATCAATTCTCCATCTAACAGCTTAACTTCGATTTCTTCAGACGCTTTTCCAATGGAGGCGATATTTTCAAGTGTCATCTCCTGATGTAAACCAATTCCTCCACACTCTGATAAGCCATAAGATTGACAAACATGAATGTCTTTATCTTTAAATTGATCAAGAACCTTCTGAGGAAATGAAGCTGCACCACAATTAAGTGCTTTCAAATTCCATCCTAAACTTTCTCCATGTATTGTAGCATTCTTTATTCTTCTTCCTATTACTTCGATTACAGCCGGAACAACCGAAATATAGTCAGGTTTCATAATAGAAAGATAATCAAATATATATTTAAACTCTAGGCCAAGACATACAATCCCACCATGTGCAAACATATAAAATGGTGCACAAAACCCAAACAGATGATGAAATGGTGCAATTTCCAAATTGGCTTCTACCGGCACCTTTAATATGTTATTACAAAAAGATGCAACCATCGCTTTCTGGGAAAGTAAAACAGCCTTAGCTTTTCCTGTTGTTCCTGAGGTGAAGAAGATACAACCATCATCTTCAGGTGCCAGGTTAATGTCAGGAAAATCCTGACAGGACTCTGTTGATTCTTCAAATGTCTTCATAGACATAAAATGATTTCTCTGTCCATATGCTTCAATTTCTGAAGTCTCATCATAAATAATGAGCTCAACATCCGCCGTCTTAATACAGTCACATAAATCTTCTTCTAGTATACCACTTTCAATTGTAACTACAACCCCTCCTGCAGATACAATTCCAAGATAGCACGCCAGCCATTTCCAGGTGTTCTTCCCCATAATACCAATATGATTTCCTTTAACCGGAAGCTTTGCCAAGGTATTCGCCACCTGTTTTACATAGGCAAAAAATTCATGACCATATACTTCAAAGACCTGATTGTCCTCTTCAATATATCGTATCATCAAATCGTTCTTAAAATATGCTTCGATGCTTCTTGCATATTCCTGCATATTGTTATACATGATCGCTTTCATTTATCTATCCCCTTACAATAAACTTTTTATAAACACTAACTTCTATCATTTAGTGTTTATAAAAAGGGGCAAATGTAACATTTGCCCCTGATTAATACAAAATGTTATTTACTACTTAATAGCATCCTATTACTTAGTTGTAACAGATTTTGCAGCACTCCATGCAGAGTAGTATTTAACTTTAGATACTGTCTTGTAAGTTCTAACTCTTACATAGTATTTTGTCTTCTTGCCAAGTTTAGTAATCTTCTTAGATGTTGTAGACTTCTTAGAAATTGTTACTGTCTTAGCATCAGCGAAATCACTCTTTGTAGAGTACTGAATCTGGTAACCAGTATAAGATTTCTTAGACCATTTTGCTTTAAATGCTTTAGAATACTTAGTTAACTTAGTAATCTTAGTAGCTGTTGGATTTACAGTTACTTTGATTGTCTTAGTTGCAGCTTTGTAGTTCTTAGATTCTGCAGCAGTAATAGTGATATCTTTAGAACCGATGTACTTCTTGTAAACTTTTACTTTTGCACCAGAGATAGAGATATTCTTGCTGCTGCCAGTAGATTTGTAGCTTAATGCGCCACCACCAGTTACTGTTGCACCGATGTCATAAGATTTTGTAGAGCTGCTGTATGTCTTTGTGATATCAGAAGCTGTGATTGTAGCTTCAGCTTTTGCAATGTTAAATTTCTTGGAAACAGATCCGTAATATTTATCACTGGAATCTTTTGCTGTTAATACAGCTGTAGCTGTACCTGCATCTGTGTTGCTGCTATATGTGATAGCTGCATCATCTGCTAAGGATGTTGTAGCAGGTGTCTGTGCTTTTCCATTATAAGTAACATCTTTTACAGTAAGAGCATCTTCTGGAATTGCTTTTAATGTAATTTCCTTAGATTCAGAAACACCATCAAATGTTGCTGTGTAAGTTACTTTAGCACCATCTTTCTTACGTGTCATCTTAGCTGCTTCAGATCCTGTATGAGATGCATCTCTCTTACATGTGTAGTTAGCTTTTGCTGTCTTATTATCGTCAGCCCATGTGAAGGATTTTACTTCATAGTCATGACCAAGAGCTTTTACAGTTTCAACCTTAACATCTGTAGCTACTACTTTGCCACCAGCTGTTGCTGTTGCTGTATAAGTGATTTCTCCTGCTTCTTCACATGTTTCTTCTTTTGTCTTTTCAGATTTAACTTCTACTGTAGCATCTTTTACTTCGTCGCCACATACTGTACATTTGATTGTTCCGCATTCAGCTGCAGATAAATCATCAGCCCATGTCCATTCTGTCACATAGTTATGTTCGCCAGCTTTGGATTTGTATGTTGTTGTAGCTGTAACTACATCGCCATCTTCTGTCACGCCCTGAGCATATACTGTGTGATCTAAACCTTCTTCACATGTACCTGTTGCTACATCTGTAACATCAGTTAATGTGATATTGATACGTTTTTCGATTGTGTATTTG
>JAZUED010000126.1:0-10126 GCA_045640005.1 Candidatus Fimousia sp. | reverse complement strand
GAAGTGCCATAAGTCCTGGTGTATGCAAAATCTTGTATGAGCCACCTACCATATGCTCAAGCGCAGATTTTCCAATTTCATATCCTGTTGCGAGCAGGACGAAGGATAATATGATTGCTGCGATACACTCCATTCGTTCATGTCCATATGGGTGGTTTTTATCCGAATCCTTTGCGGCGATTCGAATGCCCACGATGACAATGACAGAGGATAATACATCTGATAAGGAGTGGATAGCATCAGAAATCATAGCTCCTGAGTGTGCAAATACACCTGCAAGAAACTTCACGATTGAAAGCAAAATGTTACCCAAGATACTCATTTTTGAAACATAAGTAGCAACATCAGTGAAGTTTTGCTTTGATAATTCCTTGTTTTTGCTGGAATTATCATTTTTCATTGAATAATCCATAAACAAGTCCCTCCCATATTCACTTTCGATTAATATAACATATGAATTATGTATTATGCAAATCCAAACTTTCTCATATAATATTACCCAATTTTTTGATATAATAATTATTAAGTATGATACGGAGTATAACAACAAAGGAGGATAAAATATGAGCAAAAATATTGCACCAGGAACAGGCGGAAACATCTATATTCCTTATGAAGAAAGAACGGGAAATGAATCCATCGTTTATTTCACAAGAGATTTATCCGGAGCAGGCCTTAAGAAAATTTATGACCGTGTAAAAGGCAACATGAAAGGTAATATCGGCATCAAAGTTCACACAGGTGAAAAGCATGGTCCGAATATTATTCCAAGACCATGGGTAAAATCTCTCATTCAGAATGAATTAGCAAATGCAACCATCGTAGAAACCAACACATACTACGAAGGCGACCGTTATACTACCGAGCAGCATCGCGAAACCTTAGAAGTAAACGGCTGGACATTTGCACCAGTTGATATTTTAGATGCAGACGGAACCGTTATGTTACCAGTAAAAGATGGCAGATGGTTCGACGCGATGTCCATGGGTAAGAATATAACAAATTACGACTCCTTATTTGTTTTAACTCATTTTAAAGGACATGCCATGGGCGGATTTGGTGGATCCAATAAAAATATTGGGATTGGTATTGCGGACGGCAGAGTCGGCAAAGGAATGATCCATACCACTCCAAATCAGGACAATATGTGGGATATTGACCGTGAAGAATTGATGGAACGCATGGTAGAATCCTCCAAGGCAACCGTAGACTTCTTTGGCAAGAACATCACATTTATCAATGTAATGCGTAATATGAGCGTATCCTGTGACTGTGAAGGCGTGGCAGCAGCACCAGTTGTTACACCAAATGTTGGTATTTTGGCTTCCACAGACATTTTAGCCGTTGATCAGGCTTGCGTTGACTGCGTATTTGCCATGAAAGATGAAGATAACAAAGATTTAAAAGAACGAATTGTTTCAAGACATGGTCTTCGCCAGCTTACATACATGAAAGAACTTGGCATGGGCAATGATAAGTACATTTTAATCGACATTGACAACAACGATGCCGTGATTACATCAAAGGAAGCCGTAAAAGATGTGGTACCATTTGTAATCAAAGAAGTAACATTTGGAGAATAGGTGCATGATTAACAGGGACGATATGTTAGAACTAACCAGACGCATGACGCCTTCAAGAACCTGCTTTACAAGAATTGCAGGCTGCTATTTAGATGAAGAAGGCTATGTGGATGGTACATTTAACACCAACTTTTTAAAACTCAATCACCACGACAAGCAATACAATTTAAAGCTTGCCAAGACGATTCCATTTGCCAAGACGAATGATGAACTCATAGAGTATGTGTTTCCTGGAATGGGTAATGATTCTAAGGAGATGGCGATGCTTCTTAATAGCTTAAATTCCGTGGGCTTGAAGAATGATGAGATGATGGAAATCTTCTATGAGCAGCTGACTGAGAAGATGGATCTAAAGGGTCAGTATGCGATTTATCTTTTCCATGGGACGTATGATATTATTATGAAATCTTCGGATGGAGCACGCCTTGAGGACTCAGAAGAGGTATATGAATTTTTGATTTGTACCATCGCTCCTTGGGAAGGCGATTATGTCGTTGGAACACCGGAATATGGTTTCTTATATCCATCCTTTAAAAACAGAAGCGGTGACCCTCTTCATATGGCTGTATTTGTGAAGGATGAAGATTTATTTGGACAGAATTTCGTAAAATATGTCCTGGGTGTGAGTGAATAAACCTAAATTTGAATTCATAAAGCGTAAGAAGTTTCGATTATTAAGTCTTGCATAAACAAAACATATTTTTCTTGTGTTTTAACTTGAATGAGATTATTATAAATAGTATGTAAATTTTTGCGTAATCGAAAATATGTAAAGTTTAATGAATGAAAATATGAAATAAATAATGGGATTTTATTTTAAAGGAGATTGAAGGCAATGAAAATCGGATTTGATAATGACAAATATCTGAGCATGCAGTCTGAGCATATCAGAGATCGAATTGCAACATTTGGTGATAAATTATATTTAGAGTTTGGTGGCAAATTATTTGATGACTACCATGCATCCCGTGTTTTACCAGGCTTTGAACCAGATTCCAAGTTACAGATGTTACTTCAATTAAAGGACCAGGCTGAAATTGTTGTTGTAATCAGTGCAGAAGACATTGAATCCAACAAGATTCGAGGCGACTATGGAATTACTTATGACATGGATGTATTACGATTAATCGATGCATTCCGTTCCGTTGGATTATTTGTTGGCAGTGTATGTCTTACAAAATTTGCAGACCAGCCAGCAGCAGAAAGCTTTGAAAAAAGACTTGCAGAACTTAACATTAAGTCTTACCGCCACTACAAGATTCCAGGATACCCTGGCAATGTAGAATATATCGTATCTGACGATGGATATGGTAAGAATGATTATATTGAAACAGAAAGACCATTAGTAGTTATCACAGCTCCTGGACCAGGAAGCGGTAAGATGGCAACTTGTCTTTCTCAGTTATACCATGAACATAAACGTGGTATTAAAGCAGGATATGCAAAATTTGAAACATTCCCAATCTGGAATATTCCATTAAAACATCCTGTAAACTTAGCTTATGAAGCAGCAACAGCAGATCTTAACGATGTTAACATGATTGACTCTTTCCATTTAGAAGCATATGGAGAAACAACAGTTAACTACAACCGTGATATCGAAATCTTCCCTGTTGTGAATGCGATGTTTGAATTAATTTACGGTGAAAGCCCATACAAATCCCCAACAGACATGGGTGTTAACATGGCCGGTAACTGTATCTGTGATGATGAAGCATGCTGCGAAGCTTCCCAGCAGGAAATCATCCGCCGTTATTTCAAATGTTTATGCGACAAGAGACGTACTGGCGAATCCAAAGATGACCAGTTTAAGTTAGAATCTTTAATGCGTCAGGCTAAGGTTACAATCAGTGACCGTAAGGTAGTAGGCGCAGCACTTGAAGCAGAAGAAGAAACAGGACGTCCTGCAGCAGCTTTAGAACTTCCTGATGGAACAATCGTAACAGGAAGAACCAGCGATTTATTAGGATCCTCTGCAGCACTTTTATTAAATGCAATCAAAGTATTAGGCGACATTGATCACAACTTAAAATTAGTTTCTCCAGTGGCAATTGAACCAATTCAGACATTAAAGATTGACTATTTAGGAAGCCGCAATCCAAGACTTCACATGGATGAAATCTTAATCGCACTTTCCGCATCTGCTGCAACCAATGATATGGCGAGAAAAGCACTTGAACAGCTTCCAAAATTAAAAGGCTGTGAAGCTCACACAAGCGTACTTCTTTCTTCTGTAGATGAACAGATTTTCAAGAAATTAGGTATCAATCTTACATGCGAACCTAAATACGAAGAAAAATCTATGTATCATAAACACTAAGAATTTTCAGGACCAGTTTTTAAACTGGTCCTTTTTTTGTTGTGCATTGCATCCACTTTCTTTTTGTCTTAAAATAATAAAGTGAAAATAAAAAGAAAGCTACAAAAACATATGAACAAGAACAATAAATATGAAATAGATATGGTCAACGGACCATTATTTTCAAAATTGATAATATTTGCGATTCCTCTTGCATTATCCGGGATGCTTCAGCTTCTGTTTAATGCGGTGGATATTATTGTAGTTGGGCGTTTTGCAGGAAGTGATTCCTTAGCAGCCGTTGGTGCGACAACATCTTTGATTAATGTATGCATCACCCTTTTTGTCGGCATTTCCATGGGGGTAAATGTTCTTGCTGGCGGTGCATTTGCAACAAAGGATGAGGAGCGTATGCAGGAAATTGTCCATACGGCTTATGGAGCGGCGGTGTTGCTTGGAATCATGATGGTTTTTGTCGGAAACGGGATTACAAGACCTGCTTTGATGCTGATGAAAACGCCGGCAGATATTATCTCTAAGTCAGAACTCTACATGCGTATCTATTTTTTAGGAATGCCATTTTTGATGACCTATAACTTTGGTTCAGCGGTTCTTCGAGCCATTGGGGATACGAGAAGACCAATGTATTATCTGATCATTGCAGGTATCTGTAATGTGTTTTTGAATCTCGTGCTGGTCATTGTGTTTCACCTTGGTGTCATTGGGGTGGCAGCAGGCACGGTTTTATCTCAGTTGGTTTCATCTGTACTTACCGCAAGGTGCCTCATGAAAGCAGAAGGAAGCTATCATTTTGATGTGAGAAAGATACACATTAACTTAAAGCTTTTCCTGCACATTCTTCGTATCGGCCTTCCGGCAGGACTTCAATCCATGTTGGTAAATGTTTCAAATGCGTTGATTCAGTCTTCGATCAACAGCTTTGGTACGGTAGCGATTGCGGGCAACACAGCAGCAAATAACTTAAATGGTTTTTTATACATGGCATGTAATTCCGTTACGCAGACGGGACTTAGCTTTGCTTCTCAGAATGCGGGAGTGAAGAATTATAAAAGAATCGATAAGATTCTTGGAGCCTGCGTCGTTCTTGAGATTGTGCTTGAGACAAGCTTAGGTGTGCTTTGTTATCTGTTTGCGCATCAGATTCTTGGTATTTACTCAGCGGATCCAAAGGTAATCGCAGTTGGAATCATCAATGTATCAATTATCTGTGTACCTTATGCGCTGTGCGGAATTATGGATATGGTTCCAGGTGTCACTAGGGGAATGGGATATTCCGTTCCACCAATGATCATTCATATTATTGGTGTGGTAGGATTTCGATTTTTCTGGTTTTTTTGCATCTTTACGAGATTTCATTCACTGGAATCGTTATATCTTTCCTATCCAATTTCCTGGATCATTACAGCGAGTGCCCAGCTCGTGTGCTATTATATCTTGAGAAGGAAGATGGAGATGTCTGTGGCTTAAGATAAATGTAAGAGTTTTTACCTTGACGAAAAAGATAACTTTCGTCTATCATAAAAGTAAACAAAAAGGAATCAATGAAACATATTTAATAAAAGAAGAGGTTGGAATGAAAGTTTTAATTACTACTGACTGGTACGTGCCAGCAGTCAATGGCGTAGTTACCTCAGTCCTGAATTTGAAAAATGAATTAGAGATGCGTGGTCATGATGTGAAGGTGCTTACCTTAGCACAAGGTGATGCGGAAGCTGGAACAGAAGGCAATGTTACATATCTTCCATCTATTGATGTATCCAGAGTATATCCGGATGCGATCCTGCGCTTTCCAAAATATAAAAAATATATTCGACATATCATAGAGTGGAAGCCGGATGTGGTGCATTCTCAGTGTGAAATATCTACTTATAAACCAGCGAGAATGATTGCAAGAGCCTGTGGAGCACCTGTTATTCATACCTATCATACAGTTTATGAATATTATGCACAGTATCTGATTCCGGGGAACCACTTAAGTCACTTACTGAGCCATCAGATGGCAAAACAGTTTTCAAAAAGAACGGTAAATAAATTTGACCATGTCATCACTCCATCCAAAAAGGTAGAAGATTTGCTTCGTACCTATGGAATTACAAAACCAATTTCCGTTATTCCGACTGGAATTGAGGTAGAACGATTTGCCAATATTCCGGAAAAATCCTGGATTGATGCGAAAAAGCAGGAATTAGGCATTCCAGAAGATGCAACTGTGCTTATTTCTATCGGAAGACTGGCACAGGAGAAGAATTTAAGCGAAATTCTTTCTTTTATGAAAGGCCTTAAAGACGAAAATATCTACTTTTTAGTTGTTGGTGATGGACCATTCCGTCCTCAGATGGTAGAAATCATTAAGGAATATGGCATTGAAGACCGCGTAGTCTTTACCGGTAAAGTGAATCCGAGTGAAGTAAACAACTATTATCATCTTGGTGATCTTTTTGTAAATGCTTCCATCAGTGAGACACAGGGACTTACTTATATTGAAGCGCTTTCTGCGGGTGTTCCTTTACTTTGTCGTAAAGACAGCTGTTTAGATGGCATCGTAGAAAATGGAATCAATGGCTGGCAGTATGAAGATGAAGAAGATTTTTACTTCTATTTAGATGAGTATCGCAGCAACGAAGGATTACGTGAGGCGATGAAACAGCATGTAAGAGAAAACCGCATGCGTTTTTCAACCGGTAATTTTGCAGAAGCAGTGATTAAAATTTATGAAGAGTTGGTAAAATAAAAAGAGAGCGTACGCTCTCTTTTTTAAATGTTTAACTTTACTAATTCCACGAGCATCTTTACTACAAGATCCATCCCTTCTACAGTGATGTGTTCGTATGGTCCATGGAATCCATGTCCGCCAGTTCCGAGGTTTGGACAAGGAAGGCCGCGGTAGCTAAGCTGACAACCGTCCGTACCACCACGAATTGGAGATACAATTGGAACAATTCCAGCCAGCTCACAGGCTTTTTTTGCATGGTCAATTAAATGCATGTTGCCATCCTGAATAATTTCGGACATGTTCTGATATTGATCTTTTAATGTCAGCTTGACTGTGCTGGCGCCCCATGTTTCATTCATGATTTTTTCAATATGCTTTAATGTCTCTTTTCTTGATGCAAATCGGCTGGCGTCATGATCGCGCACGATATAATGAAGTTCTGCTTTTCCGCAATCTCCCTTCATATCAGTCAGATGATAGAAGCCTTCATACATTTCTGTATTTCGAGGAATTTCAGCACTTGGAAGCATGCCATTGATTTCCATAGCAACTAAGGATGCATTAATCATCTTATCTTTGCTGTCTCCAGGATGTACGGAAAGCCCTGTGATGTCAAATACTGCACTGCAGGCGTTAAAGTTCTCATACTGGATTTCGCCTTCGGTATCCCCATCTAATGTGTATGCATATTTTGCTCCGAAACGTGCAAGATCAAGATCCTCTGCCCCTGATCCTATTTCTTCATCTGGTGTAAATGCTACTGCAATTGGTCCGTGTGGAATTTCGTTGTTGATCAATTCTTCGATCAGAGTAAGAATTTCTGCAATTCCTGCCTTATCATCAGCTCCTAATACAGTATTCCCATCGGTGGTAATTAAAGTGCGACCTGCAAGAGATGGAAGGTGAGGAAATGTCTTGACATCAATTACACGTCCACTGTCACCTAAAATCACATCATTTCCATCATAGTTTTGATGTAAAACCGGACAAATATCATCGTTCGTGAATTCTTCTACCGTATCCATGTGAGCGATGAAACCAATACAGTCTCTATCTTCATAACCAGAAGTTGCAGGAAGCTTTCCATAAACATAGCATTTGTCGCTGACATAGACATCAGAAAGTCCGAGTTCTTTCATTTCGTCCGATAGCACATAGGCAAGGTTAAACTGGCAGGCACTTGACGGAGTGGAGGAAGCATTTGCCACACAGCTAGGGGTTTTTATCACAACATATTTTAGTAAACGCTCATAAGCTTTCATAGTTACCTCATTTCTGATTTTTATCGTTTTGTATCTAGTATTTCATTTCTGATACCAATTATTTCTATATAATAATATATCATTGTTTGCAATTGAGGGGGAAATAAATATCTGATATAATCCTTGTAATAGGTATTTTATGGAGGGATAATTTAATGGGATATAAGATGATTGCTTTTGATTTGGATGGAACACTTACCAATTCACAGAAAGTGATTCCGCCAAAAACAAAAGAAGCTATTATGAAACTTCAGGAAAAAGGTGTTAAAATCGTACTTGCTTCCGGAAGACCAACACACGGAATTGTAAAATTAGAAGAAGAATTAGAACTGAAGAAGTATGGAGGCTACTTACTTCCATTTAATGGTGGACAGATTGTAGACTGTGCAACTGGTGAAATCTTACATTCTCAGACAATTCCAGATGAAGTGGCACAAAGAGTTGCTGCTCTTGCCAGAATCTTTTATGCAAACTTAGTTACTTATCGTGGAGCAGATCTTCTTTGCTTAGAACGTCATGATATGTATGCAAAAATTGAAGCAGATATCAATGATATGAGAATTGTAGAACCATGGAATTATGAGATGGAACTTGCAAAGATTGATGTACCAAAGTTTATGATGTTAGAAGATCCAAGACATTTAGTACGTATCCAGAATGCAATCACACCAGCACTTAGTCAGTACTGTGAATGCTTTACTTCTGCACCATATTTCCTTGAAATTACACCAAAGGGAATTGATAAAGCTGCTTCTTTAAAGAAACTTTTAGATCATGTTGGTATGGATCGTGAAGATTTAGTTGCTTGTGGCGATGGCATGAACGATAAATCCATGATCGAATTTGCAGGTCTTGGTGTTGCCATGGACAATGCAAGAGATGAAGTAAAAGCAGTCGCTGATTTTATCACATTATCCAATGATGATGAAGGCATTGCTCATATGATTGAACAGTATTTTTAGAATAGATTTTTTACATAAGGAGTTATTGTGATATGAACATTTTTGAAAAGGCGAAAGCGATTCAGAGCGAAACAATCGCGAACAGAAGATATATTCATGAAAATCCGGAAATCGGATTAGATGTTCCAAATACAAAAGCATTTGTTATGGACAAACTTCGTGAATATGGTATTGAACCAAAAGAATGCGGACATGGCGTTACAGCAACCATTGGAAATGGTGGAAAAGTAATTCTTTTACGTGCTGATATGGATGCTCTTCCAATGAAAGAAGAAAGTGGCTTACCATTTGCTTCTAAGAATGATTATGCACATACGTGTGGTCATGATTTCCATACTGCTATGCTTTTATCTGCTGCTAAATTATTAAAAGAACAGGAAGATGAGCTTCAGGGAACTGTTAAACTGATGTTCCAGCCAGCAGAAGAAACATTCCAGGGTAGTGAAGATATGATTGCTGCAGGTATTCTTGAAAATCCAAAAGTTGATGCAGCGTTAGCTTATCATGTATCTGCAGGACAGATGCCAGTTGGAATCTTCATGTATAACTATACTGGTACTATGATGTTTTCTGTAGATGGATTTGAAATCATTGTACATGGTAAAGGTGCTCATGGCGCATATCCACATAATGGTGTAGATCCAATCAACATTGGTGTTCATATTCATCTTGCACTTCAGGAATTAATTGCACGTGAAAGTGATCCAGCTAAAGCATGCGTATTAACAGTTGGCGAATTCAAAGCAGGTTCTGCTCCTAATATTATTCCTGAAACTGCTACTTTACGTGGTACAATCCGTACGAATGATCCAGAAGCAAAAGCATTATTAGTAAAACGAGTAAAAGAAGTTGCCGAGAAAACAGCAGAAGTATATAACGGAACAGCAGAAGTAATCTTTAAAGAAAGTGCACCACCACTGATCTGTAATCCTACTTTTACTACAAAGATTGCTTCCTATATGCAGGAATTACAGATTCCAGGTATGATGCCATATCCAGGAATTACTGCAAGTGCATCCGAAGATTTTGCTGTTGTTGCTGAAAAGGTTCCAGCTACTTTTATGTATCTCTCTGCAGGTTATACCGATGCAAGAGGTGCTTATACAGCACATAATCCAAAGGCTCAGTTTAATGAAGATGTTTGTCCAATCGGTACAGCTTGCTTCGTACACTGTGCTAAGCGCTGGTTAGAAGAAAATAAATAGAAGTACAAAAAAAGCGGATTGATTTGATCAATCCGCTTTTTTATTATTCTTCAGTAATTTCTTCAGCTGTTTCTTCAGTTT
>JAZUED010000125.1:0-2458 GCA_045640005.1 Candidatus Fimousia sp. | reverse complement strand
GCGTAAAGTTCACGTGTCTTAGGTCCGATATCCATACCCATTTCGTCAGCTTCCATAGAACCTTCAACTACTCTGCATTCAGCATCAGCGGAGAATTCTTTTGTAACTACTGTATCGATAGGAAGTAAGAATTTAACGCCTTTTTCTTCAGCTTTCTTGATCATATCTAAAGCGTAATCTAAGTAGTCAGCTTCTAATAAAGATTTACCAACTTCTTTGCCCTGAGCTTTAGCGAATGTGTAAGACATACCACCACCGATGATGATTGTGTCTACTTTTTCAAGTAAGTTTTCGATTACGGAGATCTTAGAAGAAACTTTAGCACCACCTAAGATAGCAACCATAGGTCTAACTGGGTTGTTAACTGCATTTCCTAAGAAATCGATTTCTTTCTGCATTAAGTAACCAACTACAGCTGTGTCAACGAATTTTGTAACACCAACGTTAGAGCAGTGTGCACGATGAGCTGTACCGAAAGCATCGTTTACGAATACTTCACATAAAGAAGCTAAATCTTTAGAGAATTCTTCGCCACATTTTGTTTCTTCTTTGCGGAAACGTGTGTTTTCTAATAAAACAACATCGCCATCTTTCATAGCAGCAACAGCAGCTTTAGCGTTTTCACCAACAACTTCTTTGTCAGCTGCGAAAACTACTTCCTGTCCTAATAATTCAGCCATACGAGCTGCAACAGGTGCTAATGTTTTTGTTGTATAATCTTCTTCTGTTTTAACTTTTCCTAAGTGAGAGCAAAGGATGATCTGACCACCGTCAGCGATTAATTTTTTGATTGTTGGAAGAGCAGCTACAAGACGTGTTTCGTCTGTGATTTTGCCTTCCTGTAATGGTACGTTAAAGTCGCAACGAACTAAAACTTTTTTGCCTTTTACATTGATATCATCAACAGATTTTTTGTTAAGCATGTTTTTATTTCCTCCTGTGGAATATAAATAGTTTCTTATCTTTTAAAAATTACATATCAAAATTATAAAAATTCTACTCGTTTTTTATAACGAATAAAAGGGTCCGGCCCTAAGAGCCGGACCCTTACTGGATCAATTTATTCCTGAATAATCGAATATTCGAATTATGCTAATTCAGAGAAGTATTTGATTGTTCTTACCATCTGAGATGTGTAAGAGTTTTCGTTGTCATACCAAGAAACAACCTGTACTTCAGATGTACCATTGTCTAATGGGCAAACCATTGTCTGTGTAGCATCGGATAAAGAACCAAATCTCATACCAACGATATCAGAAGAAACGATTTCGTCTGTGTTGTATCCGAAAGATTCTGTAGCTGCTGCTTTCATAGCTGCATTGATATCTTCTACTGTTGGAGCGCCTTCAACAACTGCTGTTAAGATTGTTGTAGAACCTGTTGGTGTAGGAACACGCTGAGCAGCACCGATTAATTTGCCATTTAATTCTGGGATTACTAAACCGATAGCTTTAGCAGCACCTGTGGAGTTAGGTACGATGTTAACTGCTGCTGCACGAGATCTTCTTAAGTCACCTTTACGCTGTGGTCCATCAAGAGTCATCTGGTCACCTGTGTAAGCGTGGATTGTACACATGATACCGGATTTGATTGGAGCTAAGTCGTTAAGAGCTTTAGCCATAGGTGCTAAACAGTTTGTTGTACAAGAAGCTGCAGAGATAACTGTATCTTCAGGTTTTAATTCTGTGTGGTTTACGTTGTAAACGATTGTTGGAAGGTCTTTTCCTGCTGGTGCAGAGATAACAACTTTACGAGCGCCTGCTTTAACGTGAGCTTCAGCTTTAGCTTTAGATGTATAGAAACCTGTACATTCTAAAACAACGTCAACACCGATTTCTCCCCAAGGAAGTTCTTCAGCGTTAGCTTTAGCGTAGATTTTGATTTCTTTTCCATCAACTGTGATAGAATCTTCTCCAGCTGTTACTGTGTCAGCTTTGTCATATTTACCCTGAGAAGAGTCATATTTTAATAAGTGAGCTAACATTTTTGGAGATGTTAAATCGTTGATTGCTACTACTTCATAACCTTCTGCTCCAAACATCTGTCTGAATGCAAGACGTCCGATACGTCCAAAACCATTGATTGCAACTTTTACTGCCATCTTATAATTCCTCCTAAAGTCTTTTATAAAGAATAGATTACCGCCCGACATGAATATGTCAAACTTTATACATATTTTATCCAATTCTCCGTAAAAATTCAAGTATATTTTTGTAATATATTTATGTATACAATGTACAATCAGCCATTTTTTCTCATTATTTTATCCATTTTTTTAGAACATTTTCTTCAATAATTATATAAAAACCACAAACAAATGGCTTATTTAAGGCGTTTGTTGTACTTTCCGTTCAATGATTAAATATACATAATTTGGTGTTAATCCTTTTACAATCATAAAGAAAATCTATAAATAAACCTTTACGAAACCATCTAATTCTTTTATACTTTTTTTAAT
>JAZUED010000124.1:0-5026 GCA_045640005.1 Candidatus Fimousia sp. | reverse complement strand
CAATGGCATAACGGTTGTTGCCAGGTAAAATCTGAACAAAACGACGAACAGTTTCGTATAAATCGTCTTCTATTCCGATAAAGTCTACATTCTGTGTATGTTCTGCTTTCCACTGTGCTGTGGAAGTATCGCATTTTTCGCGAGTATTTGCAGGAATAGCATTTGGAGACTGAAGGAATAAAGATCCTTTCTTTTCTTCCACGAATGCAAAATCAGATAATGCTGGAAGAATGGAAACTCCGCCACCGCAGCCACCCATAACCATGGTAAGCTGAGGAATAATGCCGGATGCTTTAGAAGCAACAAGATATAAGCTTCCAAGGCCCATTAATGCAGCATTCGCCTCGTTAAGAGAAAGGCCTGCACAATCGAAAATGCCGATAACAGGTGCTCCCATCTTAAGAGCCATATCATAAATGTTTGTGATTTTCTTACTATGATTTTCACCGATTGTTCCCCCACATGCAGCTGGATTCTGGCTGTAGATATAAACCAGGCGGCCATCAACAAGACCGTATCCAGTTACAACACTATCGGAAAGATTTTTCCCCACTTCAACGAAGCTTCCTTCGTCTACGAAAGAAGAAATCCTGGAAATCGCAGCGATTTCTTTCGTGTTCATCATACTTTTGTTTCCTCCTAAATATATTGAAAGTATTAAATAAACAATTCCTTTGTAATCTAAATGATAATACAACAAACTGAACATTATTTCAATGATTAAAACAAAAAGGATTGTTTATTATTTCATACATGGTTTATAATTAAAATAATTATTCAGAATAGCTGTTTTTTCCTATTAAAAGTACTTTATTATGAATAAATCAGGACTTAAAAATGCAGGAGGGAATGATTGCAATTATGATAAGAAGAAAGATTTATTTAGGAATATGTATATGCATGTTGATGTTACTGTGTTGTGCATGTACAAAATCAAGAGACAATGGCGTAGGAGAAGGTGGTGTGCCAACCGATTCTGCAAAATATAGCATCAGTAAAGAAGCATTTGACAAAATAAAAGGAAACTATGGTTTTAGAACATCCTCTGAAGGCAGTGCATATGACTACATGGCCTGCTATATAGGAGAAAGTGAAGGAACAAAGTTTTTGACCATCTATGATACGGCTGGAAATCCGGGAGTGGAAGGACCAATCGTGCATCTGAGTGATGATACGATCATCGTGGATGTGGATTATGATTATTACGAACAGATGCCGGCTAGTGACTGGGAGCTTCGCGGTCCCCAAGAAGATGGCGAGCTGGTTCTTTCCTATAGCTATAAGAAGGAAAAATCCGTATTAAGTGACGGAAAGAAGAATTACTTTATGACCCTTGCGTTGACTGACAGCTCCACCGACAAGGAGAAGGTGACAGTAACATTTCGCAAAGAAAAAGAGCATGAGCATGATGAGCATGAGGTAGATTAGGAGGTGCCGATGAGAAAGAAATTATGTTATTTGGTGGGATGCATCATTCTTGGTTTAACCTGTATGACGGGCTGTTCTCTGTCAGGAGGAAAGGATATCAATCAAGAGGTATTAAAGAGCCTGGCTGGCAGCTATCATATGGTAGCTTCTACGGAAAAGGATGCCTACACTGGCATGGCCTTATCCATTGTGTCAAAAAGTGAAGAAACCAAGAAACCATATTTGTCGATTTATGATACGGTTGGAACTCCTGGAGTGGAGGGAAGGATCACATCGATTACAGAAGATTCTATTGTTGTAGATGTGAATCAGGAATATTATGATTTGATGCCGGCAAGTGATTGGAAATTAGATGGCAATAATCTTGTCCTTTCTTATAATATAGAAGAAACATCCGGTAAAAATACTCAGGGAATGGAAATTACGGTGACAAGAATTACTCTTACGGATGCTTCTGGTGAAGGAAGAAACGCCATTACCTTTGAAAAAGAACTGGTAAATGAAGATGGGGAATACATCGACACAACCTTAGTGGATGTTGATGAAACAGTATTAAAAAGTATTGCAGGTACTTATTATAGTGAAGAATTAAAGATGAGTATGTTTATTCAGAGTGAACCTTATGAACGAACTGACTGGGAAGAAAACTATGATAATTTTATTCAGATTGGAACCGGGGATGATGGATTTTGTGAAGGCTCCATTGTTTATCTGGATGAAGGAAATATCTCCCTGAAGTATTTTTATATTGGATATCTTGGAATGCCTAATTATGATTTTTGGAAAGAAGAAGGATCTGTGATTAAGTTTACTTATGAAAGAAAAGGCGATTCCCTTATTCTGACGAATAATAAGAATTCTGTGACATTTATGAAAAAATAAATTACTTGAACCTGATTTGGGCTGTGCTTTGATGCACAGCCTTTTTTCATTATTTACAATTACTTTAGAATTGTTTAAGAATTGGTTTTAGAAAAAGAGGTTGACAAAAAAGTTTAACGTGCTATTATATGTTTAGAAAAGATGTTAGCACTCGATTGTCGCGAGTGCTAATAAAACAAAAAGAAGGAGGGAGAACAAAATTGGAATTAACCGAGCGTAAGAAAAAGATATTACATTCGATTATCATGAACTATTTAGAAACTGGAGAACCGGTTGGTTCTAGAACAATTTCCAAAAGCCCTGATATCAGCTTCTCACCGGCGACTATTCGTAATGAGATGTCAGATCTTGAAGAGATGGGACTGATTCTCCAGCCTTATACATCAGCTGGAAGAATTCCATCGGATTTAGGATATCGATTCTATGTAGATCAGCTGATGCAGGAGAAGGAAGCAGAGGAAGAAAAGAGGGAAGCCTTACTTGAAAAGGTAGACCGAATGGAAACCATGCTTGAACAGGTTGCAACCGTACTTGCAAGCAATACGAATTATGCAACTATGGTAACTGCTCCACAGTATAAAAACCCGGCAGTAAAATTCGTTCAGCTTTCTCAGGTAGATGATCGAAACCTTTTAGCTGTCATCGTCATCGATAATAATACAGTTAAGAATCAGATGATTCGCGTGATGGAACCATTAAAGAATGACGAAGTGCTTAAGATGAATGTTTTATTAAACAGCTTTTTACAGGGATTATCCCTTAGAGACATCAACTTAGAACTCATTGATACAATGAGAGAACAGGCGGGTGTTCATGCAAGCATTTTAGATTCTGTGATTAAGGGAATCGCAGCTGCCATGAGAGATGTAGATGAACGTCAGGTTTATACAAGTGGTGCAACCAACATTTTCAAATATCCGGAGCTTGGAAAACCAGAAACGGCAGCAGGACTTCTTAATACATTAGTAGAAAAGCATGCATTGACAAAGCTGGTAGACGAAGCAGAAGAATTTAACAATGAACATACAGGCATTCAGGTTTACATTGGCAATGAGATGAGAAGCCAGAACATGCAGGACTGCAGTTTAGTTACCGCAACCTATGAATTAGAAGGCGGCGGAACCGGTACGATCGGTATCATCGGTCCAAAACGTATGAACTATCAGAAAGTTGTAAAAACATTAAAGAATCTGACTGGTGAGTTGGATGAAATTTTTAATAATAGATGATGAGAAAGGAGCCACTCGTGAGTACAGAAGAAACAAAAGTGGAAGAAACTCTTGATCAGGAAGTGGAAGTAGAAGAAACTGTAGAAGCTGCTGAAGCAGAAGAAACAGTGGAAGTAGAAGAAGCCAAAGATCCAAGAGATGAAAAAATAAAAGATTTAACAGACCGTTATCAGCGTCTGATGGCAGAATTTGAAAATGCCAGAAAACGTATGGCAAAAGAATCCACTCAGAAATATGATATGGGTGCCATGAACGTTTTAGAAAAGCTTCTTCCAGTTGTTGATAACTTCGAAAGAGGTTTAGCAGCAGCGACAGAAGAAGAAAAAGAAACTCCATTTGTTCAGGGTGTAGAAGCAATCTACAAACAGTTAATGACTGTTCTTGACGGACTTGGGGTAACACCAATGGATGCAAAGGGAAAAGAATTTGATCCGAATCTTCACAATGCAGTAATGCATATCGAGAATGAAGAGCTTGGCGAAAACGTAGTAGCAGAAGAATTCCAAAAGGGATATATGTATAAAGAATCTGTTCTTCGCCACAGTATGGTACAGGTAGCAAACTGAGGCATTAAGCACTTAACGAAAACAAGTGAAACGTAGTTTGAGTTTAGTGCGAAAGCCCATCCCGAAACTTAATGAAAGCAAGTCAAAGACGCAGCTTGAATTTAGTTGAGTGGATGCATTGAATAATAATCGTAAATAAACAATTTCAGGAGGAAATAATCATGGGTAAAATTATTGGTATCGACTTAGGAACAACAAACAGCTGTGTAGCAGTTATGGAAGGTGGTAAACCAGTTGTAATCAACAACGCTGAAGGTATGAGAACAACACCATCCGTAGTAGCATTCACAAAAACAGGCGAACGTGTTGTAGGTGAACCTGCAAAACGTCAGGCAGTAACAAACGCAGAAAAAACAATCTCTTCCATTAAGAGACATATGGGTTCTGCATACAAAGTAAACATCGATGGAAAGAACTATTCTCCACAGGAAATTTCCGCAATGGTTCTTCAGAAATTAAAAGGTGACGCAGAAAACTACTTAGGCGAAAAAGTAACAGAAGCTGTTATCACAGTACCTGCTTACTTCAACGATGCTCAGAGACAGGCAACAAAAGATGCTGGTAAAATCGCTGGTTTAGATGTAAAACGTATCATCAACGAACCAACAGCAGCAGCTTTATCTTATGGTCTTGACAATGAAGAAGAACAGATTGTTATGGTTTACGACTTAGGTGGGGGTACATTTGACGTATCCATCATCGAAATCGGCGATGGTGTCATCGAAGTATTATCTACAGCTGGTGACAACAAATTAGGTGGAGATGACTTTGATAACGTACTTACACAGTACATGTTAGATGACTTCAAAAAAGCAGAAGGCGTTGACTTATCTGGCGATAAGATGGCAATGCAGAGATTAAAAGAAGCAGCTGAAAAAGCAAAGAAAGAACTTTCTTCTGCAACAACAACAAACATCAACT
>JAZUED010000123.1:0-4814 GCA_045640005.1 Candidatus Fimousia sp. | reverse complement strand
CTTTTGGATTACATACCAATACTGAAGATGAAAGCGATAACTACAGTGATTGGAGATGTTACAAGACGAGAGAATAAGATAGTTGGTACACCATTGTTGATTGTTTCGTCGTCTGCTTCTGCTAATGTTAAAGCTACTGGTAAGAAGTCACAACCTACCTGACCGTTGATAGCGAATAAAGCTGGTAATGCGTAACGTACAGGAATTGTTCCTTTACCGATTTCGTTACCAAGTAAAACACCGATGATCTGAGCGATTACAGCACCAGGTCCTAATACTGGAGATAAGAATGGTAAAGAACAGAAGATGGACATAGCTACTAATCCAGGTAAAGAACCAGCTAATGGTTTGATTAAGTTAGCAAGTAATGTACCTACACCAGAGTAGTTGATGAAACCTACGATAACGGAGATGAACATCATGAATGGAAGGATGTTCTTTAATACGATATCTAAGGAATCACGAGCTGCCTGATAGAATGTATTTACAACAGCACCGATTTTTTTACCCATGCCAGCGATCATACCAACGAAACCGCCCTGACCTTTTTCTTCTTCTTCAGCTGGAGCAGCTGCAGCAGGAGAGGATGCGGACTGTTCGGAAGCAAGTACTGCGGATTCAACGGAAGCTTCTGCAACTGCAGCTGCAGCTTCGTCGCCACCTGCTAATACGATTTCTTCTACTAATACGCCAGAACAGAAGTTGTCTTCGCGGATGAATTTTGCTAATGGGCCGGATGGTCCGATAGGAATAACGTCGATTGTTTTAACGCCGTATTTTGGATATACGCCACAACGAGCTGTACCGCCACAGTCAACAACTGCTACGATCATGTTTTCAGGTTCTACTTTATTTTTGAAACCGTCAACAGCTGGAACACCAAGTAATTCAGCGATTCTTGCTGCGATTGGGTGAATTCCGCCACCTGTGATGGAAGCTACTACTGTCTGAGTTTCTGTTGCTGTAAGTGTGAAAGGTCCACCCCAGCCGTTAGGTCCGTGTTTAACTTTTACTACTGGATTCATATACGTTCCTCCTTACTTGTTGATGATGTTTGCGATAACTTCTGTGATACAACCACGGATGAAGCAGCAGATGATACCTACGATGAGGTAACGAATTGCTAAGTTAGTTGTGTCAATTCCTAATGTCATAAGACCGGAAGCGATACCCATCCATACGAATAATTCACCAGGGTTACCATGTGCAAATAAACCTGTGATTGGGTGAGCCATTGTGAAGATAGCATCGATACAAGCTGGTTTGTATTTTTCTTCTACGAACTGACCCATTGTGTAACACATAGGGTTTGTAAAGAAGAATAATGCAAGGAAAGGAACTACAGCATATCTACCGATACGGAAACGAGTAAGTTTCTGAGCTGCTGCATTAACGTTTTCTTCACCGATTAAAGCGATTAAAGCGTTGATCATTGTTAATAAGATAAGAACGTTAGGTAAGATACCTGTGATTAATCCAACGAGGTTCTGTCCGCCAGCACCTACAACACCTGTGAAGGCCTGTGCCACTTTGATTACGATATCCATATATAAATCCTCCTTCAATATGAATAGTTACTCTGCTTCGATGAGATCGATTTCTTCTTCTACGAGATCTTCATCAGAAGCTTCTTTGTCTCTCTCACGCAGAAGCTCTAACTGAGAACGCGCACTCTCGAGAGCTTTCTTAACGTTTTTCTTTTTGGCGGATTCTTCTAATTCATTAAGAGTTTTACCAATGTTTTCTACTTTACGCTTGGGCCTCGCAAAGACGGTAAACCCTTCCATTCCGTAGTAATCGATAATTGTGTCGTCTTCGTCAACTACGAGAATAATGAAATAGCCTTTAGACATGATTAAGAATCTGGTTCTACCGGTTCCGGAAACCATTCTATAAGGCGTTCCCTTATACTGTTCCTTGATAGCATTCATGGTCTTGTACGATCCCTGTATTTGGAAATAAGCAAATACACATTGCAGAACATAACATGCTAATGCCAGTAAAACAAGTTTAAACATTGTCTGCCTCCAATAAAGTTACGTTGCGTGATTAAAAAGTTACAAAAAAGAACACAAATTCTTTTATGAATATATAATAATTGACTAAAAACGATTTGACAAGCAAAATATTATAATAATAACAAATTCTACACAAAACCAATAAAGTGTGGTATAATAAGTGTCAAATGACACGATTAGATGTCGTGAAATGTCAAAATATATAAATAAGTTATAAATTTGACGATGTTTTTATGTATTTTGTTTATTTATTTGGAAAAATTACAGAGTGAAAGAGGATGAATATTTATGAAGGATGAAATAATGCACATGGAAGGTAAAGATCTGCTGATTGCCATCGCTGAGATGTATTACGATCAGAACATGACGCAGCAAAAAATTGCACAAAAGCTCAATATGAGCAGATCGTTGGTATCAAAGATGCTGATCAAAGCAAGAAATACCGGAGTTGTCGAAGTCATTATCCACAGAGAACCAACTAGACCATTTAAAGATTTAGAAGACAATCTCCAGGAAAAATTAAAATTAAAATATGTAAAAGTGGTCGATAACGGCAATTCTCCTGTCGAAAAATCTAATGTAGCCATTGAAGCTGGCATTTATTTAGCGTCAAGACTTCCTTCCTGTAAGAATGTCATTGTATCTTCCGGAAGGACCACAAGAGATATTGCGAATGCATTTCAGACGCCAACCAGTTTTCCGAATGTAACTTTCGTACCTGTATCTGGTGGTGTAGGCGAAATTCAGTGGGATATTGACTCGAATATGATCTGTGGTAAATTCGCACAGCAATGTGGTGCAGACTATATGCAGATTCATGCGCCAATTACTGTTGATTCTTATGAGGCTAAAAAGATGTTGATGGATCAGCGTTTTATTAAAAATGTAATGGATAAAGCTCAAAATGCAGAAATTGCATTGGTAGGGATCGGTTCTAAGTATAATCGTGATAATTTTCATCGATTTTTACAACAGAATGGAGCTCCGGATGACTTCTTTGGTGACGAAACACATATCATCGGAGATTTCTGTTATAATTTCTTTGATAAGAATGGAGATTTGGTAGATTGTAAGTGGAATGAATGCCTGATCGGGCTTGATCTTGACCAAATCCGTGCCATTCCTGAAGTTATCTGTGTTCCAAATTCGGTTGATAAGGCAAAAAATACGTATATTGCCGCTAAATCCGGTCTGATCAATACCTTAATCACTGATGTTAGAGTAGCAAAAGCAATCTTACGAGAGTATTCAAGAGATTTATTTAATTTTTAGAAAGATTTAAGAGAGGGCTTATGGCTCTCTCTTTTGCATTCTGGTGAAATTATGTTATAATCAGTTTCACAAATATTTGTAAGAAAGGATCAGTTTTGAAATCGTTATTTATTACTGAAAAACCGAGTGTGGCAAGAGAATTTGCCAAAGCACTTAGATTGAATACGACCAATCACGATGGTTATATGGAATCGAATAATACCATTATAACGTGGTGTGTCGGTCACCTTGTATCGATGAGCTACCCAGATGCATATGATCCTGCACTGAAAAAATGGGATATGGCGACACTCCCATTTCTTCCACAGGAATATAAGTATCAGGTCATTCCGGGCGTGGCGAAGCAATACAAGATTGTAAGCGGGCTGTTAAACAGAAGTGATGTAGATACGATTTATGTCTGCACTGACTCTGGGCGTGAGGGAGAATACATCTATCGATTGGTTGATCAGATGGCTCACGTTACCGGAAAACGCAAATTACGTGTGTGGATCGACTCGCAAACCGAGGAAGAAGTGAGACGAGGTATCAAAGAAGCGAGAGATCTCTCACATTATGACAACCTTGCAGCCAGTGCTTACCTGCGCGCTAAGGAAGATTACCTCATGGGGATCAATTTTTCTAGGGCACTTACCTTAAAATATGGGTTTACCATCTCAAATTATAAAGGAGAAAAGAAAAGTACCGTCATTGCAGTAGGAAGAGTCATGACTTGTGTTCTTGGCATGATCGTGCGAAGAGAACGTGAAATCAGAGCATTTGTTCCGACTCCATTCTATCGAATCTTAGGCGATTTTGTCGTGAATGATGAAAACATCGAGATGGAATGGAAGGTGACAGAAGATTCCCAGTATTTTGGCTCTCCTTACCTATATAAAGATAATGGGCTCAAAGAAGAAAAATACGCAAAGCAGCTGATTGACTATATGGTGTCAAATCCGCCAGTTGAAGGCGTGGTAGAATCCGTCTCCAGAAAAAAAGAGAAAAAGAATGCACCACTTTTATTTAACTTAGCGGAACTTCAGAATACCTGCTCAAAGATGTTTAAGATCAGTCCTGACCAGACATTAAAAGTGGTACAGGAGCTTTACGAGAAAAAGTTAGTCACCTATCCACGAACCGATGCCCGTGTATTATCCACAGCTGTCGCAAAGGAAATCTACAAAAATATCGGTGGCTTACGCGGCTACGAACCATTTGCCCAGTTTGCGAATGAAATTATGGATAAAAAGGCATTCGAAGGGCTTGCAAAGACTAGATACGTAAACGACAAGCAGATTACTGACCACTATGCAATCATTCCAACAGGACAAGGGTTAGGGGCGCTTAGATCTTTGAGTCAGTTAAGTGCCAGTGTATATATGGTAATTGTCCGAAGATTTTTAAGCATCTTTTATCCACCTGCAGTATACCAGAAGGTGAATTTAGAAACTCGCGTATTAACGGAGCATTTTTTCACTTCTACAAAGGTGCTGCTTGATGAAGGGTATCTTAAGGTGGCAAACCATGGTTTGAATAAAAAAG
>JAZUED010000122.1:0-2426 GCA_045640005.1 Candidatus Fimousia sp. | reverse complement strand
CAGAAGCTAAATCTGGGATATATTTCTGTTTCTGAGCTTCTGTACCATATGTCATGATAGGGTCTACACAAAGAGATGTATGAGCAGATACAACTACACCTGTTGTACCACAAACTTTAGATAATTCTTCTACACACATTGTGTATGTTAAAGGATCACAGCCCTGTCCGCCGTATTCTTTAGGTACTGGAATACCCATGAAGCCAGCTTTAGCCATTTTCTTAACTGTTTCTAAAGGAAACTGTTCGTTTTCGTCTGTTTCCTGAGCAAGAGGTGCTACTTCAACTTCAGCAAATTCTTTGAATAAAGATCTTGCCATTTCATGTTTCTTACTTAATGTGAAATCCATCTTTTATTTCCTCCATATAATATTTATAAACGTTTCTCCGGCGGATTAACCGGAGAAACAAGAGTTAATGCTTTGTAATAATATTACTGAGCGTCTACTGCTGTTTTTGTACGGTCAGCATTGTAGATGTAGAAACCTTTACCAGATTTAACACCAAGGTTTCCACCACGAACCATCTTACGAAGTAATGGACAAGCACGGTATTTGCCATCGCCTGTTTCGTTGTAAAGAACGTCCATAATAGCTAAGCAGATGTCAAGACCAATGTAGTCACCTAATTCTAATGGTCCCATTGGATGATTTGCACCAAGTTTCATAGCTGCATCGATACCAGCGATATCAGAAACACCTTCCATCTTGATGAATGCTGCTTCGTTGATCATTGGGATTAAGATACGGTTTACTACGAAACCAGCTGCTTCGTTAACCTGTACAGGTACTTTGTTGATTTCTTTGGAGATAGCTACGATAGCATCAACTGTTTCCTGAGGTGTGTTAACACCAGCGATAACTTCGATTAATTTCATTCTGTCAGCTGGGTTGAAGAAGTGCATACCGATTACTGGACGGTTAACACCTTTTCCGATTTCTGTGATAGATAAAGAAGATGTGTTGGAAGAGAAGATACATTCAGGTTTGCAGATTGCATCTAAAGCCTGGAATGTGTCCTGTTTAACCTGCATGTTTTCGAATGCAGCTTCAACGATTAAATCACAGTCAGCACATAAGTCTTCTTTTAAACCTGGTGTGATAGAGTTAACGATAGCGTCAACTTTTTCCTGTGTCATTTTGCCTCTGGATACTAAACGAGCATAACCAGCTTCAATTTTAGCTTTACCAGCTTCAGCCCATTCCTGTTTGATGTCACATAATGCAACTTCGTATCCGTCAACCATTGCAAATGCTTTAGCGATACCCTGGCCCATTGTACCAGCGCCGATAACTCCTACTTTCATTTAAATTTCCTCCTATGAAAATATTGTTATGTGTGAAAGGGCAGGTTCGACACGCCTTCGAACCTGTCCCTAAAAAAGTTCTTAATATAAAAATTATTTGTTCTGGAAAGGAACAACTTTAACTTTCTTATCTCTTGGAGCTAAGAAGTTACCCATACCAGCTTTCTGGTCTTCTGTTTCGAAACAGTCACCAAATAATTTTTCTTCGATTACGATAGCAGCGTCCATATCTACCTGTAAACCATCGTTGATCGCTTTTTTACAGTTGCGAACTGCGATTGGAGCGTTGGAAGCGATTTTAGCAGCCATTTTCTGAGCTTTAGCCATTAATTCTTCCTGTGGATATACTGCGTTTACTAAACCAATTCTTAAAGCTTCGTCAGCTTTGATATTGAATGCTGTGTAGATGATTTCTTTCGCTTTACCAACACCTACGATACGAGCTAATCTCTGTGTACCACCGAAACCAGGTGTGATACCTAAACCAACTTCTGGCTGACCAAAGATTGCGTTTTCAGCAGCAAGTCTGATGTCACAGCTCATAGCGATTTCGCATCCGCCACCTAAAGCGAATCCGTTGATAGCAGCAATTACTGGAACTGGAAGAGTTTCAAGTTTACGGAATACATCGTTACCGATTTTACCGAAAGCTTCACCTTCAGCTTTTGTTAAGGAGCTCATTTCTCCGATATCAGCACCAGCTACGAAAGATTTTTCGCCAGCACCTGTTAAAATTAAACATCTTGTTGTATCAATATCAACAGCGTCGATTACTGCTTCTAAGTCTTTTAATACTTCGCTGTTTAATGCATTTAATGCTTTTGGACGGTTGATTGTGATAACACCAACGTATCCTTCCTGTTCATAATTAACGAATCCCATTTTAAAGATTCTCCTTTCAATCTAAATAGTAAGATTAACTGTAAGATTTATTTATAAATGATTGATTAGCATTTTTCAACGATTGTTGTACAACCCATTCCACCACCGATACAAAGAGTAGCAAGACCTGTCTTAACGTCTTCTCTTCTCTGCATTTCGTGAAGTAATGTTACTAAGATACGACATCCGGAAGCACCTACTGGATGTCCAAGAGCGATTGCACCACCGTTAACGTTAAC
>JAZUED010000121.1:0-5015 GCA_045640005.1 Candidatus Fimousia sp. | reverse complement strand
GGAAGACCTACTGCCATACCGGAAGCATAACCTGGTTTGAATGGACATTCAGCCATTAATTTATCCATAACTGGAGTTTTAGCCTGAGCGATTGCATTACCTTCTACTTTGTCGCTGAGTCCCCATCCATCTAAAATCATTAAAACAGTTGGTTTTGTTCCCATAATTGAAATCTCCTTTTTAAATAACTTGTCTGTATACACGCTTGTCGATTAACATATTTCGACAAATTCTCATATAGATTTATTATATATGAAATACTACAAAAATTCAATAAATATAATTGAGATGAAGATGAGCAAAATGCCAATTCCATTTACAAATCCAAAGCTTTCATGAAAGATGAGAATGCCGAAAATAATCGCAAAAACGGTCTCAGAGGAGGCAAATACCGGAACCTTACTCGTCTCTGTAATCAAGTTTACTCCTTCATAATAAAGCACATATCCAATCGCGGTCGGAATCAGGGCAAATAATACGCCTAATCCAAGTACCTTCGGATTAGTAATCGCATCTGCTGTCCAAGGCTTTGTAGCAATCCCTAGAAAGAGTCCCGCAAATAAATAACTGTAAGTGGACATGACAAAAACATTTACCTGACGGCCGGCAATCTTACTGATAATAGGTGTGAGGCCATAGCAAAAGCCTGCTGCCATGCCAAAAATAATGCCGACGAAACTTGCTCCTTTTGTGTTCATCAAGGTAAATGTCCCCGACGCCAGCAGACATCCGGCAATCTTAAGTCCAATTGACACCCATTTTTTTGTTCCGATTTTTTCTGTAAATAAAATGAGCGATAATAAGGCGGTAAATACCGGGGCAACATTAAGCAGCACCGCTCCCACGGTAACTCCTGCTTTCATGACCGCCATGCTGTAGCATACATTATAAATCCCCTGACAAATAAGGCCCAGAAGTGCGCATGCAAGCAAGTCTCTTATTTCAATTTTAAATGCTCTTACTCCGTCTTTTATGATGGTAATGACCAGCATAATCAAAAATGCGAAAACCATACGCAAAAAGCTGGTCAGCTCAGAAGTAGAGCCACAGTTTCCCATCAGTTTTACGAATACGCCAATCGTCCCCCAGAAAGCACAACCAAGAAGAACTAAGGCATATCCCTTCCACTGATTTTTAGTTGTTAGATTCATATATTTTATCCTTTAATTAATATTCTATGTTCAGCCAGTTTATGGCCAACTATTATTTACTTAGGCAGTGTAAGCCCCAGCTTGGTCCAGGCTTCCTGCCAGTTTTCTTCTGGAAGATAGAACGTTGCATACCAAGCATTTAGTACCCATAAATGTACTCCATGACCATCAAATAACAATTTACATTCTTTTCCATTATATTCTAATGTAAAGAATAAGCTGTCATCTTCATTATCTGTATAATGTGTTCTTTCAATTGTATATACTTTCGTCTGTTCCAAAAATGATTTTAGATCCTCTGGATTGAGATCTAGCTCTTCCCTTTTAAAACGACATTTTTCGATTGAAAATTCAGGATCTATTTCTTGTATCACCTGAGAGACAGGCTTTAGATTGACTGCCAATGTAATATTACCATAGCTGAACGTTAAAATGACTGCCATCAAAGTAACAATCCAAATATTTCTTGCCGGATTCTTCTCAACCGGTTTCATAATTTTCTGGAGACGATACCTCATGGACGAAGCATTTGCTGACAGGCAGGAAGTAAATCCTCTGCTTTCTCCTGCTGTGTTTAGTACGAGGTTTCCATAAAATCGCTTAATCTCTTCATCCGCGCCGCCAAGCACCTTCTCATCACAGGCTAGCTCGATATCTTCAAATGCTCGATTCGTAAGCCATTGATAGATTGGAAAGAACCAAAGCAAGTCACTTGTAACGGTCATGAAAAGCTTATTGGCCGGATCTCCATGTACGATATGAATCAGTTCATGTCTGAAAATCCAGGAAAGCTCTTTTGTAGAATATTCTCGTTCTGGCAAAATAATCTTAGCTAATCCATAGCTAAAGCCAATGGTCAAAGGTGTTTTAACTTTTCCTGACACATACACCTTAATCTTGTCAAACTGCTTTTCTTTCAGATTATGATTCTGCTGTAAAATCAATGCGATTTCTTTTCTTAAAATCCAAAGGGTTTGCTGCTCATCAGATGCAATCACCTCTCTGGCACCACTCATCACTTCATCGACAAATTTGGTATGTGCATAATAAGCACGGCCAAACTTGATGATAAATCCTAAAATCCAGATGATCATTGCGATGATCACGACTTTAATGGAAAGTGGGATAATGATTGATGGTTCTGCACCATTCGCATTAAGAAGTCGAAAATACAGTAATCCTGGCAGCATCCATAATAGTACAATCGTATCGGCATACAGTTTTCCTCTAAGAAGCTTTGCCACGATATATAAAAGGGCATAATATACAATCATTGTAAACATGATCATAAACAAATAACTGACGAGTTCTGCCCAAATATCTACATGGTGCTGCTTCATCTGATTCCCACATAGATCAAGCAAAATCCTTATGGCTGGATAAATAAATACACACCACGGAGAATAAAACATATTATATCCTCTGGAAGAAATCATCGATTTGCCAGGTTTATCTGCCAGTCCATATCGATAGAAAGCAAATCCGAATGCCATGATACCAGCAATTACTGTTGTAAGTAGTGTCAGTTCCATATAGTTTGTCACCTCGATTCTGAAGTTGGTTTTATATTTTATAGTTTGTTGTAGTCTATAATTTTTGCGATTTATAATTCGTTGCGTTGTTATATTATTTTTGCGATTTATAATTCGTTACGGTCTAGTAATTCTTTTAGCTCCTGCAAATCCTCTTTGCTGATCCCACTATCACATAAAGCACTGGCAAACGCTCCTACATTACCGCCAAACATCTTGTCAAAAAACTGCTTGCTCTGTTTTGCCTGGTATTCTTCTTGCTTGATCAGTGGAGTATATTCGCTGTTTCTTCCTCGTTTCTCAATACTGATATATCCTTTGTCAGAAAGTCTGGTAATCAGAGTAAGTAATGTGGTTTGTGCAATTGGATGGATCTTTTTCATCTCTTCTTCCACAGTTTTTCTTGCTACCGGTGGATTCTGGCTCCAAATCACCTGCATAACCTCAAGCTCACTGTCTGGGAGACGTTTTGTATCTTTTTTCATTTTGATCATCACCTCATTTTTTGAAATTTGGATTTAAAAATGTGATTTTTAATGTGATTCGTTCATTTATTGAGATAACATTACTCTACATTTGTAGTTATTTTTATTTTACAATTGTAGAGCAATTTTTTCAAGTGTAAATATTCTCTACGTGCCGATTGACCAGAAAAAGCATATCCACGTAGCAATATGTCTAAAAATCTATCCATACCTTTGCACGCGAAAAACGTATCAATAAAACCCCGTTAGAATCAGCATTCACTGATGTAAAATTAAAAAGGTATGTGCAATGTCTAGCACATACCCTTACATCTCACTATAATCCTTACAATCTATCTAACTTTATCCATATTCCTTCATTAATTTTTCGAGCAATTCATCATCAAAGAGAATTTGAGAAATCAACTCTTCTCGTCCATCTTTCTTCAGTAACTCAGCAAGCTGTTTCAATAATAGTTTCCCTTCTTCTCTGCCTTCTTCTCTGGCTTTCATTTCATAGTAAAGTTTTTCTTCCCATGCCTGCATAAATCTCACACTCACTTCCGCATCATGCTGAACTGTTCTAACACGTTCCTTCATCTTTTGCAAAGAATCATTGGAATTTTTTCCTGTTGTTCCTCCTACATCTGATCAATCAAATCATGCATTCTTCTCATTCTTTTATCAATCTGCGCGATGTCTTTTGAGCACTTTTCAAGTTCTCGCTCAATCGCTTCCATATTAGCTCCTGATTTTTCGGATTTATAGAAAATCATATGCTGAAGCACGGACCAGTAATTCATTGCCGCTGAACGAATCTGGATTTCCATCCCTATTGTTTCTTCCCCGAGAACAAGATCTACAATTACATGCACACTTCGGTAGCCGGATGGCTTTGGATGTTTTACAAAATCCTTAACCTTTCGAATACGAATTCCTTCAATTAGCTTGATTCTATCAACCACAGTGTAAATGTCCTCGTAAAGGAAGGTTACCACTCGAATACCGACGATATCATTTAAGCATTTCATTGCATTTTCAAAAGTAGGTTCCACATTTCGACGAAGAAGCTTCTTAACAATGCTTTCTGGTGATTTGATGCGCCATTTGCTAAATTCGATTACTTCGTATCCCTGTTCAACCGAGAGCTCCTGATTGATCTGATCAATGGTTTCCATAATGTAAGGAATTGTCATATCACAGCGCAGATCAATGACCACATCATTCATCTCATGTTTCATCATTTCTACTAATATTTGCATTTGTTCATCTGAAATCATAGTATCATCCCCTAATACAATATTTGCACTATTATTATAGCATTTTTTTTAATGTTTCACACCTTTCTATTATGTTATAGTTTAGTAAAAGATGTATTACGCATTTATAAAAAGAGGTAAAAGAATGGAAAAAACAAATAAAGTATTATTAATCAACAAACCATATGACGTAAAAATTTCAGAAATACCTTTACGTGATCTCGAATATGATGAAGTTCTTATCCGTGTTCATGCAGCTGCCATCTGTATCAATGATGTGCGTGATTATAAGGGCGAGGTAGATGTTTCTTATCCACGAATCGGCGGCCATGAGTTTGCCGGTGAAATTGTCGATATGGGACGTGGGGTAAATTTAAAGCGTTTTAAAATCGGTCATAAGGTCATTCCATACATTATCGATAACTGCGGCGAATGCTACCACTGCAAACACGGTTACGAAAACATTTGCCCGGACTTCAAATCCACAACCACCTACAAAAATCCAGAGGGCATTTCCGGCTTTCTCGGATTTTCAAAGTACTATATCGCGAAAGCTTCCGATGTATATATTTGTGGTGATCATGTTCCTTATGAGCATCTCGCTGTAGT
>JAZUED010000120.1:0-6941 GCA_045640005.1 Candidatus Fimousia sp. | reverse complement strand
TCTTGATGCCATGCTAGATGGAAAAACCGGCAACTATATTGTATTCTTTCCATCTTATGAGATGCTAGAGCAGGTTTACGATATTTGTTACGAGCGTGGTATGGATATCAAATGTGACCTTCTGCGCCAGAAACAACGAATGGGTGAATCCGAGCGAGAGGATTTCCTTTCTGAGTTTTCCAAAACTCGCAAAAAATCGATGCTCGCATTTTGCGTGCTGGGAGGAATATTTTCGGAGGGCATTGATTTAGTTGGCGAAAAATTAATCGGCACCGCGATTGTTGGAACAGGACTTCCAGGGGTGTCGTATGAACAGAATTTATTAAGAGACTATTTTAACCGCAGAGGGGAAGATGGATTTGACTATGCTTATCGCTTCCCGGGAATGAATAAAGTGTTACAGGCAGCAGGGCGTGTCATCCGAACAAAAGAAGATGAGGGCGTCATCCTGTTACTTGATGAGCGGTTTTTACATTATGAATATAGAGGATTATTTCCGATGGAATGGGATGATCGCATCTGGACAAACCGTCAGGGTGCCAAAGAAGCGATGCATTCTTTCTGGATGGAAAAGAAACAATAAAGTAAGAATAGAATAAGAGGAATTATAGATGAGTGGAAGAAATAAAGAAGAATTAAATGGAGTTACTTTACTTGGTAACCAGAAAACACAGTATAAAGATGACTATGCACCGGAAGTGTTAGAAACATTTCTAAACAAGCATCCGGAAAATGATTATTTCGTAAAATTCAATTGTCCGGAATTCACCTCTCTTTGTCCGATGACAGGACAGCCGGATTTTGCAACTATTTATATTTCTTATGTTCCGGGTGAACGTATGGTGGAAAGCAAGTCCTTAAAGCTTTATCTGTTTAGTTTCCGTAATCATGGAGATTTCCATGAAGATTGTGTCAATATTATTATGAAAGATCTGATCAAATTGATGGATCCAAAATACATTGAAGTATGGGGCAAATTCACCCCACGTGGAGGCATCTCTATCGACCCTTACTGCAACTACGGCAAGAAGGATACCAAATGGGAAAAGGTAGCATGGGACCGCCTCGTAAATCATGACATGTATCCGGAAAAAATCGATAATCGATAGGAGCCTGAGATGAAAGTATATTTTGCCCCAATGGAAGGGATTACGAGTTATATTTATCGAAATGCCCACCACAAATATTTTGGAGGCGTGGACAAATATTATACCCCATTTGTGTCGCCAGGTTACAAATGGAAGATTTCCTCAAAGGATAAGAGAGAAATCAATCCGGATAATAACGAAGGAACTCCGGTTGTTCCTCAGATTTTGACAAATAAAGCCGTTTTATTTAGTGGTTTTACGAAAAAACTTGCAGATATGGGTTATGAAGAAGTGAATTTTAATTTAGGATGCCCATCAAAAACCGTTGTAGGAAGAGCGCGTGGTTCAGGATTTTTAGTAGATCCTGCGGCTTTAGATGCATTTTTTGCAGAAGTATTTGACGATTTATCTGGAACAAATGTGAAGATTTCCGTAAAAACAAGACTTGGTCTTAACAATCCGGAAGAGTTTGAACGAATTTTAGAAGTGTATAACAAATATCCGATTTGTGAGCTTACTGTTCATCCGCGTATTCAGCAGGATTTTTATAAGAAGACCATTCGTCCGGAATGGTTTGCCTATGCAATGGAGCATACAGATATTCCGCTTTGTTATAACGGAAATCTGATTCAGAAAAAGCAGTATGATGATCTGGTAGCTATGTATCCAACCTTGGATGCAGTTATGGTTGCCCGTGGTGGTCTGATCAATCCGTCTTTGCCGAATCATTTTTTAAAAGGGGAAAAATTAGACCGCGATACGTTCTTACATTTTCATCAGGAAATCTGTGATGGATATCTGTCCTGGAACAATGGTGATACCAATGTGCTCTATAAGATGAAAGAACTATGGTCTTATATGGGATTGATGTTTGAGGATAGTAAAAAGCCTTTGAAGAAGATTAAGAAGGCGCAAAAGCTTACCGATTATTTTGATGCAGTCCATAATCTAGTGGAACATTATGAAATTGGAGAAGGTCCTCGATTTTTATAATCAGTCTAAATGTCTGAAAAAATAACGAATGTTCTATTTATATACAGGAATAACATATGTTTAATATAGAAGAAGAATTAAAAAAACTGCCCGATAAACCGGGTGTATATTTGATGCACAATGACAAGGATGAAATTATCTATGTCGGCAAGGCAGTTGTGTTAAAGAACCGTGTGCGACAGTATTTTCAAAGTAGTCGTAACAAAAGTGCCAAAATAAAGAGGATGGTTTCACAGATTGCTTATTTTGAGTACATTATTACCGACTCAGAATTAGAAGCCCTTGTATTAGAGTGCAATCTGATCAAAGAACACAATCCCAAATATAATACGATGCTAAAGGATGACAAAAGTTATCCCTATATTAAGGTGACCGTGCAGGAGGATTACCCGAAAGTATTATTTGCCCGCCGCATGAAGCGTGATAAAAATAAATACTTCGGTCCTTACACGAGTGCGAATGCGGTAAAAGATACGATTGAGATTTTAAGAAAAATTTATAAAATCCGCGTATGTAATCGTGTGCTTCCAAGAGATATTGGATTAGAACGTCCTTGTCTTTATTATCAGATGAAGCAATGTGATGCACCTTGCCAGGATTATATCTCCAAAGAGGATTACCGCAAAAAAATTGATCAGGTTATTGGCTTTTTAAATGGAGATTACAAAGAAGTCATTACTTACTTAGAAAATCAAATGATGAAAGCGGCAGAAGATCTCAATTTCGAGCAGGCGGCTGAATATCGTGATCTTATGCGAAGTGTGGATCATATTTCAAATAAACAGAAGATCAATAGCTATAATCAGGAAGACAGAGATATTATTGCCATGGCAAAATCTCAGCTTGAAAGCGTTGTTGCCGTATTTATTGTACGAGACGGAAAGCTTCTTGGAAGAGAGCATTTTCATATGAAGCATGGGCTTGAGAGCACAAAGAGTGAGATATTAAATGAGTTCGTTAAGCAATTTTATGCGGGAACTCCGTATATTCCGCGTGAGATTTTTATTGAGACCGAAATTGATGAGGCGGAGATGATTTCACAGTGGCTCAGTGCGAAAAAGGGATTAAAAGTAACCATTTCCGTTCCAAAGAGAGGAAGCAAGGCGCAGATGGTTGAGATGGCGAGAAAAAATGCCTTGACGATTCTTAATATGGATGGAGAGCGCATCAAATTAGAAGAAAAACGCACGATTGGAGCGGTCCACGAAATTGAACAGCTCATCGGTGTGCCGAATTTAAAGCGTATGGAAGCATTTGATATTTCGAATATCAGTGGCTTTCAGACGGTGGCTTCCATGGTTGTATATGAGAATGGAAAGCCAAAGAAGAATGATTATCGAAAATTTAAGATCCGTTCTGTAAAGGGACCGGATGATTATAAAAGCATGGAAGAGGTCCTCACAAGAAGATTTTCTCATGGAAAAGAAGAACAGAAGCTTCTTGCCGACAATCAGATTGATTTTGAATATGGAAGCTTTACCAGATTCCCAGATGTTCTTTTGATGGATGGTGGAAAAGGGCAGGTTAATGTTGCCGAACGTGTTTTAGAGAATCTTGGAATCGACATTCCAGTCTGTGGTATGGTAAAAGACGACCATCATAGAACAAGAGGATTGTATTATCAGAACGAAGAAATATTATTCCCACCGAAAAGTGAAGCATTTCATCTGCTGACAAGGATTCAGGATGAAGCCCACCGTTTTGCAATTGAATTCCACAGAGAACTTCGTGGAAAGGCAAGTGTCCACTCGGTGCTTGATGAAATTCCGGGAATTGGACCAAAACGTCGAAAGGCGTTGATGAAACATTTTAAAGATATCAGTATGATTCGTGAGGCAACTGTGGAAGAATTAGCCAGAGTAGACGGGATTCCAAAACATGTTGCCGAAGAGATTTACCGTTTCTTTCATTAAAAATGTGTGATACACTAAAAGGTGAGTAATGGAGGTATACGAACTAATGGATAAAGGATATGAAGTAAAGTTAGAAAAAATGATAGAAGATATGGATCTGGTGAATTTTACACCGGTCATGGACATTTCTGAGGCGGTGATTCACCAGGCAGAAATCAACCGTCCAGCATTACAGTTAGCTGGTTTCTTCGATCAGTTCGCCCAGAACCGTGTTCAGGTTATTGGTCGAGTTGAGATGGTTTATATGCAGACCTTAGAAGATGATAAAGTAAAGATGTTAGATGTATATGAACAGTTTTTTAATTCTGAAATTCCATGTGTTATTTTTGCAAGAGGATTTCGTCCTTCCAAAGCGATGTTCTACCTTGCAGAAAAGTACAATGTACCTCTGTTAGGAAGCCCTCTTGGTACTTCTGAATTCATGGCAGAGATTATTCGCTGGCTCAATGAAGAATTAGCACCAAGAATTTCCATTCACGGCGTATTAGTCGATGTATTTGGTGAAGGGGTTTTAATCATGGGTGAAAGCGGAATCGGTAAGAGTGAAGCCGCTCTTGAACTGATTAAGCGTGGACATCGTTTAGTATCCGATGACGTTGTTGAAATCAAGAGAATCAGTAAAGAAACCTTAGTTGGTTCTGCGCCGGAAATTACAAGACATTTTATCGAACTTCGAGGCATTGGTATCATCGATGTCAAGACCTTATTCGGTGTAGAAAGTGTTAAGATGTCTCAGAACATCGATATGGTAATTCAATTAGATGAATGGGACCGTGGTACAGATTATGACCGACTTGGTTTAGAAGAAAAATATACTGAATTTTTAGGAAATAAAGTCGTATCCCACCAGATTCCGATTCGTCCAGGTCGAAATCTTGCAATTATCGTTGAAGCAGCTGCAATTAACCACAGACAGAAGAAGATGGGATACAATGCGGCAAAAGAGCTTTATAACCGTGTAACTGGACAGTTTAATCTGTAAAAACAAAAAACAGACATAACCAAAGGAGCAAAATGTAAATGAAAGCATTTTTAGATAAATTAGCAGCGATTTTAAAACCAGAAGCAATTTTAACAGATGAGATGATGAAAGATCATACTACATTCCGTGTAGGTGGCCCGGCTGATGTATTTGTCATTCCGGAATCTGTGGATGAAGTAAAAGAAGCAATCAGAGTTGCCAGAGAAGAAGGCATTCCATATTATGTCATTGGTAATGGAAGCAATCTTTTAGTTGGTGATCATGGATTTCGTGGCATGATCATTCAGATTTATAAAAATATGAATGAAATCACCTATAACGACGGAGAAATCACTGCACAGGCTGGTGCTTTACTTAGCACCATCGCAAAAATTGCATTAAACAATGAAAGAGAAGGATTTGAGTTTGCTTCCGGAATTCCTGGAACCTTAGGCGGAGCCGTTACCATGAATGCTGGCGCTTATGGCGGAGAGATGAAGCATGTACTTAAGAATGCAACCGTTCTTACAAAAGAAGGAGAAATCATAACCCTTCCGGTAGAAGACCTTGAATTAGGTTATCGTAAGAGCGTTATTATAGATAAAGAGTATGTAGTATTAGAGGCAGTGATTGCACTTTCCAAAGGCAAAACAGAAGAAATCACTGAAAAGATGAATGAATATGCGACTGCAAGAAAAACAAAGCAGCCATTAGAATATCCAAGTGCTGGATCTACATTTAAGCGTCCAACCGGATATTTTGCAGGAAAACTCATTCAGGATGCAGGCCTTCGTGGTTACACCGTAGGTGGTGCACAGGTTTCTGAAAAGCATTGCGGATTTGTAATCAATAAAGGTGGTGCAACAGCCGCAGATATCGTTGCATTAATGAAAGATGTCAATGATAAAGTTGTCGCAGAGTTTGGTGTACCATTAGAGCCTGAAGTGAAAATGATTGGAGAATTCTAAAGAATGAGATTTGTTATTGTAACAGGCATGTCTGGTTCCGGAAAGAGTACTGTATGTAAGATGCTCGAAGATGAAGGATACTTCTGTGTCGATAATCTTCCTATTCAGCTCATTAGCAAATTTGCTGAGATCGCATTAGATGATGAAACAGGAGTCGATAAAGTGGCAGTCTGCATCGACATCCGAAGTGGTATAAGCTTTAAAGGTCTCGAAGAGGAACTTGACAAAATTAAAATGATGGGTGTCAATTATGAGATTCTGTTCTTAGAAGCAAATGATCGTACCCTCATCAAACGATACAAAGAGACAAGAAGAGATCATCCACTTTCAAGAGGTGGACGTATTGAGAATGGTATTGCACTTGAACGAAAAGCAATTGCTTTCTTAAAAGAAGATGCCATGTATATTATTGATACCAGCACTCTGCTTACAAGAGAGCTTCGCCCAATGATCATGAAGATTTTTGTTGGCGAAAAGGACGTAAGACCATTTAATGTCATGGTCATGTCTTTCGGCTTTAAGCATGGTATTCCAAGTGATGCAGATCTGGTATTTGATGTTCGTTTCCTTCCAAACCCATTTTATGATTTAAATCTTCGAAATCAGACCGGCAATGACAAACCGGTACAGGATTTTGTCATGGCCTGTGATCAGGCTGGGCAGTTCCTTGATAAACTCGAAGATATGATTACATTCCTTATTCCTCATTATATTGAAGAGGGTAAGATGGGACTTGTAATTGCAATTGGATGTACCGGCGGACATCATCGTTCCGTAACTATTGCAAATAAAATCTATGAACGATTAAGCAACATTGAAGATACTTCTTTTGGTACAAATATCGTTCACAGAGATATAGAACATTAGAAACTTGCAGGTAACTGATATGTAATGACCGTTGTCAAGACGTAAATCCGGTCACCACAAACTTTTATTAAATTTTCTGAAGCCATCCTGTAAAGGCTCCGGATTATCAGTTCCCGGCTTTGGCCACTCTGATATACGTGGATTGGTTACC
>JAZUED010000119.1:0-8061 GCA_045640005.1 Candidatus Fimousia sp. | reverse complement strand
ACATGGCTACGATCCGACTTTGAGTATCTGCTGATATACACCCTGATAGAACTGATTTACGAATGCACCCTTAACACCTTCGTATACAGGATCATGGAACTGAGCTGTAATCATTGGTTCATAGAAGCTGTATAACTGATTGTAGATTTTTTTATACTGGCTTTCTGTGATTGGAGCATATGGATCTGGATTTTCAGCTCTCATTGAGTTGCTGCCGTCAGCATTCATGATATAGGACATATCAAAGCTGTCGTTCTGAGCTAACCATTCGTTTAATGCTAATAATTTCTGTTCGTCTGTTTTAGCTCCGGATTTATTAACAGCTGCGATTGCATCATCACGCTGTTTTTCCATTGCGGATCTGAAATATTCAAGACCGAACTGATCACCATAAAGGAAGTTTAAGATCATACCAAGTAAGTTATCAAAAGTATAATCACCACTACGAACCTGATCTACAGAAACACCGGCAAGGATTAACATTTCACCTAAAGTACCTAAGCTGTCTTTGCTGTCGTTGTACTGTAAGTAGTATGGAGACTGAACACCTAATACGTCAGCGTTTGCTTCCCACTGATCTAAATACTGCTGATAAAGACCCATAGCATAACCGATCTGTTCTTCAGTTAATGCAACTTTTGTTGTAGATCCTTCATCTTCTAATACTTTGATAGATTCTAATTCATCTTTTACTGTAGACATTACTGGGTTTTCTTCGTCAATTTCTACATCTTCTGTTAAACCAGCAGCTAATGCTTCATTTGCAGAAATCTTTGGAAGATTAACTTCAATATCTGTCTTATCAACTGTTACTTTGATTTCATCAGAAGTTGCTGTTTTCGCTTTTGTTGCTTTTTCAGCTTTTGCTTCTGTTGTTGTTCCAGCAGTTGCTGCTTCTGCAGTATCTACTGCGCCCTGAACTGTATCAAGAACATCATCAACAGGATCTGCCCAAACAGCAGCTGGAGCCATTGATACTGTCATTACTACAGCTAAGACTAATGAAACAACTTTTTTGAATAATTTGTTCATTTCTTTCATTTACCTCCCTTTCTTATACATGCTAAACAATATATCTTAATGAAAATGAACCCGAATAAGTGGATTACTTCCCTCATTCCGTAATTATTTTACCTTCACGGATTTCACGCCTGTCCATCCGGAAGAATAGCTTGAATAGCAAGCCTTGATTCGAACATAATAGGTTTTCTTCGATTTCAGCTTGCTGATTGTTTTGGAGCTTACCTTTTTAACAGTCACTGTTTTAATACTCTTCTTAAACTTTTTGTCTGTTGTGTACTGGATTTTATAAGAAGTTGCCGTCGGATTCTTCGTCCAGTATACTGTCATCTTCTTTTTCTTTCCAGAAGAAAGCTTTTTAAACGTTGGCACCTTAAGCATTGTTTTTATGCTTAATTGCTGACTTTTCTCGGTGTAATTTTGATCGCCGGAGGCCCTCACTGTAATGATAACACTGCCTGGCTTCTTCGCTGTAATTACCCCGGTCGCATCCACTGTAGCAATAGAGGTGTTACTACTTATATAAGTAATTGTTCCTTTTCCACTTGCTGTTATGGTTGCTTTTTCTTTTAAATTGATGTTGTCTTCACTAACTGTTACATTCAGTGGATTGTCTGCTTTTTCAATAACGAAGGAACCTTCTTTTGTTCCTGTGTACCAAGGCTTTGCTGGTGTTAAGGTATACTTCGCTGTTCCCACCTGCACATGATCACTTAAGGATATGCTGTAATCAGGTTTTGCATCTCCTGCAGTTACAGTCAGACTAGGTACAATCTTATTACCATTATACGTATACTTGCCATTTAGTACTACTTTCCAGTCAGAAGCATCTCTTACGTAGGAAAGAAAACTTACGTCCTCTCCACACTCGCTATGATCCGTCTTACAGCCAGAAGCCGTATAAAAACGCAGAATATCCCTATAGAAAGCCTCTTTTTCAATTTTCAGAGAACTAGCATAGGAATAAGTTTCTTTTAAATTGTTACAATCGGCAAATGCATATGATGAAATCTCCGTAATATCTTTTGAAATTACCAAAGTTTTAATCTCATCCTTTACACCTTCCCATGGAAAATAGCCTTGCTTATAAGAAGTCATAGTTCCACTGCCCGAAAGTGTAAGCACGCCATCTGCGAAACTCCATTTCATAGAGGTGCCACATGCACTTTGATCTACTGGCACTTCTTTTTCATAGAGTTTTTCGATTTTAGGAAGTCCCCATCCATACAAGGAATCTTTCCCAGGATCGCCAAGGTCTACGCAGTATTCCTTAAGCTTATTATACACCTCTTTTACACTAAAGCCAGTATAAATTAGTTTAATATATGAAATTTCTGCCACAATATATGGAGCAGAATAGGATGTTCCATTCTTCTTATCATAATCTCCACCTGGAATTGCCACATTTGTTCTATCTCCAGGTGCACAAAAGTCAATTTCTTCTCCAACACAGGAAAAACTTGCCAGATCATCATACTGATCTGTAGCAGAAACTGCTATTGTGAGTGGACTGTCTGCCGGATATTCAACTACAGAGGATGAATTGCCTGAAGCAGCAACCACAGGGATTTCTTTTTGCGCCAGAATTGTTAATGCCTGATCTAAAAATGTACAGGTGTGTTCTTTATCCTCAGCGCCAAAACTGATATTTACTACGTCCGCATTCATCTCAGACGCATATAATGCTGCATTAATGGATGCAAGTGTCGATAATTCCCCTGTCTCATCATCATTGATTTTCAAAACAAGAAATTCTACATTATCCGGTGTCGCATCATCTATAACACTGGCTACCTTTGTTCCATGTCCATTCACATCAGAAACATCTGTAGTGCCAGCCACAAAATCGAAACTGTTTTCTGATATTGTTCTACCATTAAATACTTCATGAGTTTCATCAATACCTGTATCAATGATTGCAGCAGTTACTCGTGAAGTAATCTCTTTTGTACTTCCAGACTTAAAATAGGCGGAATCACGAAGAGTTCTTGTACCAGTTGTTCTTGTTCCCCAGGAATCAATTTCACTAAGTGCATCTTCTGCCGAAATTCTTTCATCCAGGACAAAATCCTTCTTTTTAAAGTTTGCCTGAATCTTCTCATATGCATCTTTCGTCTTTTTCGGAGAATCAAAGAGCAATACATATTCATTAAATCTATCATAATGAAGTACTTCTGTTGCTCCATAATCATCCGTCAGTACATCTGTAAAAATTGCGATTCTGCCAGTCTGAAACTTGTATTTTGTTTTTTTGTTCCAGTCTTTCCACTCATCATTGTTAAAAACCGGATATTTTCTCATTCGTTTTGTAATATCTACAAAACTATGTACTTTTGTATTCGCAACTTCTTTCTTCTTTGCAGCAGAAGTTGTTGTAACAGTACAGGAAAGAGTCATGATTCCTATTAAAAAGAATGCAAAAACTTTCTTAATTCTATTCATATATAATCCTCTTAGTTATTCGAAGAGACTGATATTCTCAATGAGATGATTGAGATAATTTTTAATTCCTGTCGCTTCACTTTCAACCAGATTATCATTGCCTTCCCAAACATCATCTACAGATTGTCTGAAAATCTTTTGAACTTCCGGAAGATTCACTTCCATAATGGTATCCATCGCCTGTGAACTGTTAAATAATGTGATATAAGACACCTGATCGACAGCCAGAATATTATATGCAATATTTTCGCTCATGCCATATGCAAGTCTTTCATTAAACAGACGAATCTCTACCTTAGGGAATTCTTCTGTAAAGAATGTAAGAATATGCTGTAATACCAATCGGCGTTCTTCCATGGTTAACTGAATCGTCTTACCAAAGAATGAGATGTTGCCATGGAATACAAAAGAGGTCAAAGCATTCTTAAAAATCAAAAATGGATTCTTATGTTTTTTCAAAATACCCCACACCATTCGTTCAACCGTGCTGACCGTCTCCTGAGACACATTCAGTTCGTCAAAACGATCACTGTTGACAATATTCCAAACAACCTCAGGTGGAAGTAAGACCTCATTGATTCGGCCAATTACCCATTTCTTATTAAAAGACATCAGTTCATGCATATAATCGCCCATATAGAATGCATCATCTCCCTGATTTTTCAGGAAAAGTGCATACTGGGAATTACACATTGCTTCCAGGCTCTGATATGCAGGACTTACCTTCTTTTCTCCTTCACAGCTTGTTACTCCAAAACACTGTGCGTCATTCTGAAGCATACCTGAGATGATATACTCTTTATCAATGGCAAAAATACTCTTGCCTTTAGGGAACCAATGACAATAAATATTGAAATCTACATTCCCGAGACTTCCAATCATACCGATCAGGAATAACATGTGGAAAAATGCTTCCTTCTCCTGGTCCATATTAATGATCAAGGACAGGTGAACATTCGGATATTCACGAGACTTAGGTCCTGTTCCATCGGATAAGTCAAAAAAGTTGCAACGATATTCTTCAGCAATTGAGAATAAATCTACAACAGAAATAATATGAAGGTCATTTACCTTACGAAGGGATGGATGCTTCATTCTGCTGATATATTCCTGCATGGACATGGTAGGTTCAAATCTTACATTCGACTCTAAATCCATGTTTACATCACTGTCTGTCTTCTTAACATATTCATATTCTGCAATCAGATGATCAAAAATTGCCGGTTTGATCTCACTCTCATCTTTTAAGTTATATTCACTGATCAGAGACTCTAACCCTTCTGGTGTTCCATTCTCATAGATACACTGGCAAATCCCATCAATTACATATCTATATGTTTTCTCACCTGGCAGCATCTTGCCACTTACCCACTTACTAATATAAGAAGTGTCATACTGAAGGTGATTTGCCAAAACATAATGCTTTACACCTACTACATTTACTAAGTTTTCTAACAATTCACTAAATCTATTTTTCAATGGTCCACGCTCTCATTCATTATTTATATTCAATACCCCTAATTATAAGAAACCTTGATAATTCTATCATTATAACACGAATCTTCCTATTGACTCAAGTTGACTCCTGTTGAGGAAATTTTTAATTATAAAATATAAAAACTTGCGAGACCGCTCAAGATGAACAGTCTCGCAATCATAATTACTTATTTATTTTATATTATATTATTTGTTTGCTTCTCTTGCAGCTAAGATTTCTGCTGTTAAGCCACGACGATTTGTCTTAAAGTGGAAGAATGGTCTTTCTTCAACTTCAATGATATCTACAGGCTGCATGTAATCTTCTAAGCAATCTGTAACTGCAGCTCTAATGTCGTCGATTGTATAACCATATTCTAATACTACATATAAATATGGTACAAAGTAACCTTCATGTTCTGCATCTGGAACGATTACAAAGAATTCATCATCGATTCCTTTGATGTTTGCATCAGCTACAATATTTTCCATAGGCTGAACTGCGAGGTCTCCACCACCAAATCTTGGGGATTCTCCACGTGTCATTGTATAGATGATACCATCTTCATCCATGATACCAAGGTCACCAAGGTGAAGCCATACATTGCCATCTTCATGAACCATCATTGCTTTCTTTGTTGCTTCTTCGCTATCATAGCCAAGCATGTTACCAGGACCACATACACAGATTTCACCCATCTGATTGTATGTAAGTTCTTCTGTTGTGCCAGGTTTAAAGATAGACATGTTATTAAGTGGCATTGGAACACCAACGTTACCATTACCAAGTGGTTTTGGAGCCATTGGAAGAGTTACGTTAGAACCAGCTTCACTACATCCATAACCTGTTGTGAAACGGAATTTACAATTGTGATCATCACAGAATTTCTGTGCACGTTTTAACTGATTGTTGTTGAATGCTTCACTACCAGCACCTGCTGCTAAGAGGTGGGATAAGTCATAGTCTTTTCCAAGACGACCATTTCTCATAACAACTTCAATAAACATAGGGATAATTGGCCAGTTGTTTGCTTTGTAATGCATTAATTCAAGGTCAACATCTTTAGGGAATACAAATGGGTCCATGATTAATAACTTGTTGGATGCCATTGGAAGGATTACCATGGAAACTACAACTGCTACTAATGCTGGTGGTAAACATGTTACTAACCAGTTTGGACGGAAGTTATCTGCTCCACCGTAGAAGTTCATCTGACAAACTACATTTAACATAGTTGCTGCAGAATGAATTACCTGTTTGGATGGACCTGTGGAACCACTTGTGTATGCACGGAATAATGGACGGTTGATATCTTCTTCGACTGCAACTTCTCCAGTGTATAAGTTTCCTAAGCTTAAGAAGTCTTCGTAATCAATGACATCATCACCAAAAGCAGGAACAGAATTATAGAAAGAGTCTAAGCATTCTTTAACGTGAGAAGGCATAAACTTTCTGGATGTTCCACGAAGTGGAGAAAGTACTACGATTTTTTCAACTCCAGCTTCTTTATACATTTCTTTTTCATCTTCAGATAAATAATTGTGAGCAAAAATTACTTTTGCACCAGCTTTCTGAGCTGCTTCAACATTCTCTTCTGGTTCATTATCACGACAAAGAACGGATGCACCGATTGCTTCTGCTGCTAATAAGAATGGAATGAATTCTGGAACGAGACGGAAGAATACAGGAATCTGATCTCCTTCAGAGAAACCGATTGCTTTTAAAGCTTTTGCAACCTGATCTGCTTCATCAAAGATTTCTTTCCATGTTACTTCTCTATGATAATAATGAATTGCAACTACGTCCATTCCTGGGCACTGCTGTTCTAAATATTTACGAACTGTACATTCAGGTTTTTTAATCATCTGTAACATGATTTCTGGATAATATTTCATCCATGGACGGTCTACACTTGGTTTTCCTGTTAACTGATTTGCTGCCATAGCGTTATCTCCTTAATAATTATTATTTGTTTATATTATTTAACTCTGACGGTCTAATGACCGCTCGTACAGTATAGCATTTAGCAAAACCTAGTCCAACCGAATTCATTTTCCTCTTTTTTAAAAATATTGACTCACATTGATTCATATTCGTCTTTTTCAGCCATCATTATTGATTTTCACTCTATAAGTATTGATTCCATCACGCAAAAAAGGAGTCCCTTTCAGGACTCCTTTTATCATTTGTAAAGAATAATCTGATATCAGAAAGAATTAAGCCTGTCCAACAGATCCGAATAATTCCATCTTTTCGATAACAACTTCTTTGATTCCAGCAACACCTGGAGCTAATAATTTACGAGGGTCAAATCCTTTACCTTCTAAATCTTTACCAGCTTCGATGTATTCACGAACTTTAGCCTGGAAACCTAACTGACATTCTGTGTTAACGTTAACTTTGGAAACACCTAATTCGATAGCTTTTCTTACCTGATCAGCTGGGATACCTGTACCACCGTGTAATACTAATGGCATATCGCCTGTCTGCTGCTGAATAGCGTCTAATGTTTCGAAGCTTAATCCAGCCCAGTTTTCTGGGTATTTACCATGGATGTTACCGATACCTGCTGCTAACATAGAAACCCCTAAGTCAGCGATTGTTTTACATTCGATTGGGTCTGCACATTCGCCAGCACCAACAACACCGTCTTCTTCACCACCGATAGAACCAACTTCTGCTTCTAAAGAAAGTCCTAACTGAGATGTAACGTTAACTAATTCTGTTGTTTTTGCTAAGTTTTCTTCGAATGGGAAGTGAGATCCGTCGAACATTACGGAAGAGAAACCAGCTTTGATACATTTGTAGCATCCTTCGTAGCTGCCGTGGTCTAAGTGAAGAGCTACAGGAACAGTGATGTTAAGTTCGTTGATTAAACCGTTAACCATACCAACAACTGTTGTGTAACCGCCCATGTATTTACCAGCACCTTCAGATACACCTAAGATAACTGGAGACTGTTTTTCCTGAGCTACTTCTAAGATAGCTTTTGTCCATTCTAAGTTGTTGATGTTGAACTGACCTACTGCATAGTGGCCTGCTTTTGCTTTTTTAAGCATTTCTGTAGCTGAAACTAACATTGTACTACCTCCATAAACATTCTTATTTGTAACAGTCAAGGG
>JAZUED010000118.1:0-3379 GCA_045640005.1 Candidatus Fimousia sp. | reverse complement strand
GCTTTTGCTGTCTCTGGACAAATTTATGTCCATGAATGTATAAATCACTTTGTCCAAACTTGCGATACTCTGGAATTAATGAAGAATCTGTCATCGGAGAATCCCACACAATCTGAAATGCATCAGAATAATCACATTCCGACAAATCCATGATGGTCTTGTCCATACATTCTTTTCTGGCACAACCGTGGGATAGATATATCTTTTTATCATTGACTTCGATCTGCATAGCAACTGGTAAATGGCTGATAAAACGCAGTACTTTTACCTTGTCTTCATCAGAAATTCTAGCAAATGCTTCCATTGTGATATCGCCACCGTTACCGAAGAATACCCAGTTGTCATATTCTTCCTGTTTTCGCAATATCAGTGACTGATACATCATCCATTCATGGTTACCAGCCATTGCAACGATATAATCCTGTTTCATCACATCGAGAAGGATTTTTATCCCATCTGGTCCGCGGTCAATCATATCACCTAGGATGAATAATACATCCTCACCGTTTGGTCTTAATAGTGATTTTGCTTTTTCATATCTTTCATAATTGCCGTGAATGTCACTGCATACATAAATCATAATTGTATCTTATAATCCTAACATTTTCTCTGTCTGTTTACGAAGATCTGCAGTAGCTGCTTTAATATCTTTCTGACCAAAGATTGCGCTGATGACAGCAACCCCGTCGATGCCACTACCACCGAGTTCCATGATATTTTCTTTATTGATGCCACCAATTGCAACAACTGGAATATCTACAGCTGCGCAAACATCTTTTAAAGTATTATAATCAACATCTCTTGTATTATCTTTTGTACTTGTAGAAAATACAGCACCACAGCCGATATAATCTGCTCCACGTTCTTGCGCTAAGAGAGCTTCTTTCACGTTCGCAGTAGATACTCCGATAATCTTATCTGGTCCTAATATTTCTCGGACATTCCCAGCTTCCATATCACTTTGTCCAACATGAACACCATCCGCATCCATTTTTTTCGCGATTTCAACATTGTCATTAATTACAAATGGCACTTCATATTTCTTACATAAGGCTTGAATTTCAATTGCTTCCTGTAAAAATGCTTCTTCATCTAATGTTTTTTCTCTTAACTGAATGAAGGTAGCACCGCCTTTTAAGGCAAGCTCCACCTGATTATATAAAGTATCTTCACCCAACCAGGAACGATCGGTTACTGCATATAATACGAAATCTTTACTATCTACTTTCATAATTTCCTCCATCTGTTACGTCTAAAGTATATTATAGCATTATAAAAGGCCCTGCACAATATTGTGCAGGGCCTGTCAACTTAAGAAGTTATATTATTTTTCTTTAGCAGCTTCTTCTAAAACTTTGTTCTGTGCATCAACAGGCATCTGTTCGTAAGCGCTGAATTCATAAGAATATGTTCCACTTCCACCTGTTGTAGAACGAAGAGTTGTAGAATATCCAACTAAACTTCCCTGTGGGATATCAGCAAGGATTTCTGTCTTTCCGCCATCTACTGGGTTCATACCAAGTACACGACCACGACGTTTTGTAAGGTCACCCATGATATCGCCTGTATAAGCATCAGGAATAACTACTTTTAAGGATACGATAGGTTCAAGGAGAACTGGATGAGCTTCCATAACACCAGCCTTGAATGCCATCTTAGCAGCCTGTTTGAATGCTAATTCGGAGGAATCTACTGGGTGGTAAGAACCGTCTAATAAAGTAGCTTTGATACCAACTACTGGGTAACCAGCTAAAGGACCAGCTTCACAGCTTTCAACGATACCTTTTTCAACTGCTGGGAAGTAGTTCTTAGGTACAGCACCACCGAAGATCTTTTCTTCGAAGATGTAAGCTTTATCTAAATCACCAGATGGTTCGAAGGACATCTTAACGTCACCATACTGACCATGTCCACCAGACTGTTTCTTATATTTACCCTGTTTTTCAACTTTACCAAGAATAGTTTCTTTGTAAGCGATACGAGGTTTAACTAATTCGATTTCAACTTTATATCTGTCAGCTAATTTGCTAACTACTACTTCTAAGTGCTGATCACCTAAACCGTAGATAAGCATCTGACGATTTTCTTTATCGTTAACTTCACGTAATGTTAAGTCTTCTTCCATGAGACGTTTGATTGCTGCAGAAGCTTTGTCTTCTTCGCCACGTTTCTTTGTTACATAAGCGGAGAATGTATATGGTGTAGGAACATAAGTCTTTTCATATACAATAGGTGTAGCTTTTGTAGATAATGTATCACGTGTCTGGGAAATATTAAGTTTAGCAATTGCTCCGATATCACCAGCGCGAAGTTCGGAAACTTCAATACTTTCACGACCTTTTAATACATAAAGTTTACCGATTCTTTCATCTTCATCTTTTTCAGCATTGTATAAAACTGTATTAGGTTTAACAACACCATCACAAACCTTGATTAAAGAGAATTTACCAACGAATGGGTCAACAACTGTTTTGAAGATATATGCAGATGTTGGTTTGAATGGATCATATTCTGCAACATATGCTTCTTCTGTCTTCTGGTTAACACCATGCCAGATTACGTTATCTTTAACTGGAGATGGGAAGTACTTCTTGATTGCTAATAATACAGCGTGTGGGCCATATCTCATAACAGAAGATCCCATTAATACAGGAATTGTTTCACCTTCGATTACAGTCTGACGAAGAGCTGCAGAGATTTCTTCCTGAGTAAATGTATCACCTTCAAAATAACGATCCATATATTCGTCATCAGTACCAGCTACAGCTTCCATAAGCATGTCTCTAGCTTCATCTAAATCATCTACTTCACCTTCTTCGATGTCGTAGCTTTCATATGTTCCATCAGGATTGTAACGACGTCCAGCATTTTTAACAACGTTGATGAATCCCATGAATTTATCATCTTCGATTAATGGTAACTGGAAAGGAGCAATCTGTGGTCCAACTAATTCTTTTAAGTCTTCAACTACACCGATGAAATCAGCTTTTTCGCTGTCGATGTTAGATACAAATACCATGCAAGGAATGTTATATTCTTTACAATATTCAAATGCTCTCTGAGTACCTACCTGTACACCATCAGTACCGGAAATACAGATAATAGCAGCATCTGCTACGCTTAATGCTTCATACACTTCACCTGAGAAGTCGAAGAATCCAGGTGTGTCTAAAAGGTTGATTTTAATTCCATCATATTCGATTGGTACAACAGAAGTCTGGATAGAGAATTTACGTTTTAATTCTTCTTTATCATAATCGCTGATAGTTCCGCCCTCTTCAATCGTTTTGATACGATTGATCATACCAGCTGCATATGCGAGACCTTCTAAAAGGATAGTCTTACCACTACCTCCATGTCCAAGTAAAACGACGTTACG
>JAZUED010000117.1:0-31504 GCA_045640005.1 Candidatus Fimousia sp. | reverse complement strand
TAAGTACTACCCTGTCATCAGACTGATCAAGCGAATCCACATCCGCAACAAGCGCAATTTCTTCAAGCAATTCCCCAAGAGAAGGATTCTCCGCAGAAAGTTCATATTCCGTAATTTTATTTAACAATTCATCAATATTTTCAAGTCTTGCCTTTGCTTCCTCAGAATCATCTAACTGAAGATCAATGAGATAACCCGTCCCTTCCGTCACAGCCTGAAAAAGCTCCACGAGGGTACCATTTGCCGCTACCTTGCGGAAGCCCTCAATCTGAGCCGAAAAATCAAGGACCTTATTCGCCGCACTCTTAAGTGTAGGAATATTGTAGGCCTCCCTGCAGGCATCCATAAAGCTGATTTCCTGTTCAAATGCGTAGTTCGCCACCTTGTTGATCGTCGTCGCGCCAATGCCTCGTTTTGGCACATTAATAATACGGCGAACCGCAAGATCATCATATCCATTATCAATTACCTTCAAATAAGCCAGGATATCTTTTACTTCTTTACGGGAATAGAAGTTGATGCCACCCACGATTTTGTAAGGAATATTTTTCAGCAAGAACTTTTCTTCAAGCACACGAGACTGGGCATTGGTACGGTATAAAATTGCCATATCCTTATAGGCAATCCCATCCTTATTCTTGCGCTCAATCTCATTGATCACCTGCTGCGCCTCATCATATTCCGTCTCATACTGATGGAAATCAATCGGCTCGCCGGCCTCATTCTCTTTCCACAGACGCTTCGCCTTACGACCCTTGTTATTGCGAATCACTTCATTGGCCGCATTCAAAATATTCTGCGTGGAACGGTAATTCTGTTCAAGCTTAATTACTGTCGCTTCTTTGAAAATATTCTCAAAGTTCAAAATATTGTAAATATTAGCCCCTCTGAACTTGTAAATGGACTGATCATCGTCCCCAACTACACAGAGGTTTCTATGTTTTTTCGCAAGCATGCTGACAAATGTAAACTGAACGGTGTTTGTATCCTGATACTCATCCACCATAATATATTTCAGACGATTCTGGTAAATCTCAAGAACTTCCGGATGGAACTGGAACAATTCCACCGTCTTCACAAGTAAATCGTCAAAATCTAGCGCATTATTTGCCTTTAGCTGTTTCTGGTATTCTGTATAAATCTTGGCGACCTGACTTTCACGAAACTTGCCACGGCTTTGCATCTCATACTCAGAAGGAGTAATCAGCTCATCCTTCGCTTTAGAGATCGCACCAAGCACAGAACGCTCCGGAAACTGCTTTTTATCGATATTTAAACGCTTCATAACGTCGCGAACGACCGTTTTCTGGTCATCTGTGTCATAGATAGTAAAATGTCTGTCGTAACCAATCAAATCGATATATTGACGCAAAATACGCACACAGGCAGAGTGGAAAGTGCTCACCCAGATATGTTCAGAGCCAAATCCAACTAATGCATCCACACGCTCACGCATCTCTGCTGCTGCCTTGTTTGTAAATGTAATCGCCATAATGTTATATGGGTTAAGGCCAATCTCCTCGATCAGATATGCGATACGATGAGTCAGCACACGGGTCTTGCCAGATCCCGCACCCGCAAGCAAGAGTAACGGTCCTTCGGTACAAAAAACCGCGTCCCTTTGTTGTTCATTCAATGTATCATAAATACTCATATACTATTTGTAACTCCTTATAAAACAAACGTTCGAATATTCCTATTATAGCGTAAAAAGGACTGCCGTGCAATAGCGCGGCAGCGACAAAAAAGCCGTGGGGCGATTTTAAAATCGCCACACGGCAAAATATCCACTTAATTCTGATATCTTCTTAATGTATCCACAATTCGATCCACAGTTCCCTGAACTCCATACGCTGCAGTGTTCAGCGCAAGATCATAATTTACTGCATCCTTCCAGTCAAGACCGGTAAAGAATTCATAATATTTTCCATAGGAGTCATCCTGTTTCTTCACAAGCTTTCTAGCCTGTTTCAGATTCACCTTTTTATTTCCATGCATAACCCTCTCTACACGAAGGTCGAAAGGTGCAGTTAGGTAAATACTGATGTGTGGAATGTTATGATTTGTTAAAATCGCACTTGCACAGTGCCCCATGATGACAAAGTCCTCTTCTAACGCAAGATTCTGCAAAAGCTCACTCTGGTTGAAGAATACGGCATCTCTCTTAGAAAGTCCATGATAACGGTTAAAATCCTTCAAACGCTGGAATAATCCCTTTTTTTGATCCTGAGCAAAGGCAACCTCATCTGGATCTGCATAGATGTATTCAGCCTTATTTAAGGCATCACGGTCGTATGAGAATCCGCCGTGATCATGAATATAATCCTTTTCCGCATCCAGACGCTTTAATACTTCGTCAAAGATTTCATCATCATAATAGTTGATGTGAAGTTTATCTGCTACTTCAAAACCAATTCCGGTACCACCACATCCATATGCTCGTTCGATACAGATGATAAAGTGGTCATGCTCTCCAAATCGATGTGTAAAGGAAGCCTTCGAAAGAAGCTCTGCACGCTGCTTATCTAGGATATCTGCATGAATCTGACTATCCGGAAGCTCCATAACCTCATTGAGAATCTGTTCATACTCACGCATCAGTTGCTTGCGGGCCTGATCATTTTGAATGGTACGTGCCATGTTAGAGATCAGTGCAAGCTCACTTCGAAGGACGTATCCTTCTCCCTCTTCCATTTTCTCCACCATATCTTCAATAGCATTTACACGGCCAATATTAAATACTCGCCCTAAACTAGATCCAAGCAACATATAAACCTGTTCATCAAGGTAATAAATCTTGGCAGCAAGCTTCTGAAGTTCTTCATGTGTATATTGCTTCATATCTTTCTACCCCCTTACCTAATGAAAAATACCAAAGTATCAATCAAGAATACCGGTACTAAAATCTTAAATGCCCAGAACACATATCCAAAGAAAGAAGGCATCTTGATACCATTTTCATCGGAAATTGCTTTAACCATGAAGTTCGGCGCGTTACCGATATAAGAGTTTGCCCCCATAAATACCGCACCACAGGAGATGGCAAGCAGCATGTTATACGGAATATAACCAAGACTTGTCATAATACCTTCTGCGTACTTCATCGCTCCGGTTGTTGTCAGGAATACAAGGTATGTTGGTGTGTTGTCTAAGAAGCTTGAAAGTGCCCCTGTCACCCAGAACATCTGGATTGGACGAGTCAGTCCAAGCTGCGGACCTAATACCTTTAAAATCATAAGTGCAGGCTGCATCGTGATAAAAATACCGATGAATAATACTGCTACTTCTTCGATCGCACCCCATGTAAAATGGTTCGCAATTCGGATTTCCTTATTTGTTGTCAGGAAGGATAATCCTGCTGCCACTAAAATAATGACACATTCAATAATCGCTGGCACACTAAGAACTACTTCTCCAAAGAGATGAATGCCAAGCACTTCTCCGGCAGCATTTTGCATAAATGCCATATCAGGAAGAATTCCGCTTAAAATAACTGCCGCAACGATCATTGCGATGAAAATCAGGTTATGAAGACCTTTTAATGTAATCTTCGTACCTGGTTTACGAATATCAGGCATAAGCCCTTCTCGAATGTCACTCTTATAATTCTTACGGTCAATAAAATAAAAAATAGTAAGAACTAAAATCATGTTAAAAATTAAAATCGGTAAGATATGCATACTCCAGAAGAACGGAACTCCTCGTGAAAATCCCATTAAAAGTGGAGGATCACCAATCGGCGTCAAACATCCACCCATGTTTGATACGAGGAAGATAAAGAAAACCATGATATGAGATCTTCTCTTTCTCCAGGAATTCATCTTAATCACCGGTCTAACCATCAGCATGGAAGAACCTGTCGTTCCAATCACACTAGATAATACAGTTCCGATGGTAAGCAAAATAATATTTACTCGTGGGGAACCTGCTAAATCCCCTTCCATCGTAATGTTGCCGGCTACACAATATAATCCAAATAATAAGACAATAAATGTCAGGTAGTCGTTTACAATACATTCCAATACGGTTTCAAAAGCATGTGCAGGTCCAAACAGTGCGGTAAATGGCACGATAAACAAAATGGACCAGAGTGCAACCATAATCGGACGGTTTTTCTCCCACCATTCTTCTTTTACAAGAGGAAAAATTGCAATGCTAAGTAATAGCCCTGCAAATGGGATGCACAACCAAGCTGGTAAATTTTCCATCTTTTTGTCCTCCTTATGTACAATGGTAAATCATGTAGGCTATTGTATTCCTACCTAGAATGTATTGTCAATTCAATTTTAAATTATTTATTACAACACTAATAATTAGAGTACCATCTTAACGCTTCCATAAATACCAGCTAAATTACCAAGAGTCGCTACTTTAAACTCTGTATCACGGGATGCATGGAATGCATATTTTACAAAATGTTTCTTGATGGCATCGATTAAGATATCGCCTGCTTTACTCATTCCACCACCAATTACGAAGCTTTCAGGATCCATAACACAGGAAATATAAGCAAGTGCTTTTCCAAGCATTTTTCCTGTTTCATCTACGATGTGAAGAGCCACTTCATCCCCTTCTCTTGCAAAGTCAAATACTTCTTTAGAGGTGATATTTTCTACTTCACGTAATTTTGTCGCAAGTTCTTTATGTTCTTCCACATATTTTTTCGTAACTCTTGCTACACCATTTGCAGAAGTGTACTGTTCGAGACAGCCACATTTGTCGCATCCGCAAACCTCTGTTTCGTCGTCTACCATAGTCATATGGCCGATTTCGCCAGCAGCTCCATTAGTTCCAGGAACAATTTTTCCATTTAAGATGACACCGCCGCCAACGCCGGTTCCAAGAGTTACCATTACAATGCTAGAATGACCTTTACCGCCACCCATCCACATTTCGCCGAGTGCAGCAACATTTGCATCGTTACCAACTTCTGTTGTAAGACCTGTTAAGGCTTTCATCTCTTTTGCAGCATTGAATACGCCCCAGCCTAAGTTTACACAGCCAAGCACGCAGCCTTCATCATCAACAGGACCAGGAACGCCCATTCCGATTCCTTCTACTTCGCCAATTGCAATCCCTTTTTCAGCTAATTTTGCATTGATTGCTTCTGCGATGTCAGGAAGGATGTTTGCGCCCTCATCTTCTGTACGGGTTTTGATTTCCCATGTATCCATTAATTCACCATCGGTCTTAAATAATCCAATTTTTACGGTTGTTCCACCGATATCTACGCCAAATGCATATTTTTTCATGATAAATGCCTCCTAAAATATATGAAATTCATGTTGAGTGAATCACTTGTAATAACAAAAAACTCTGCTATAATTTTATTCCTTTCAAGCAGAATATGCAACTAGACCTTGTTTTCATCTTTTTATAATTATATAATAAATAGCAACGAAAATATTTCGAACAAGAGGATATGTACTATGACTGAATTTACAAAGCTTCTGGATTCATTTTTACATCTTGATCATATCAATCCGGAAGACCTTCCAAACATAGATTTATATATGGATCAGGTTACAACCTTCATGGAATCTCAGCTTTCCGGTTGCAAGCGAAGTGACGATGATAAGATTCTGACGAAAACAATGATCAATAATTATTCCAAGAATAAGCTTCTTCCACCCTCTGATAAAAAGAAGTATTCCAAGGATCACATTATTCTTCTCATTTTCATCTACTATCTTAAGAACTTTTTATCTATTTCTGATATCAAGGCGCTGATGACTCCGCTATCGAATGCTTTTCATGATAATAAGAACGCAACCATTCCCATGGAAGACATCTATAAAGAGCTTCACGACATGATCACGGATCATCATGACACCTTCCGCGAAGATGTATTTGATATTTACAAAGACAGTCAGAAGAGCTTTAGCGACGTGCCTGATGAAAAGCAGAAAGAGCTTTTGTCCCACATGGCATTTATATTCAGCCTTTCTTATGACATTTATTTAAAGAAGCAGATTATCGAAGGTATTATCGACCAGTACATCCCTGCAGAAGAGATGAAGGTTCCTTCAAAAGCTGCAAAAGACAAAAAAAACAAGAGAAAATAATAAATAGAAAAAAGCATGCGCTTTTCGCACTAAAAAAGGCTGATGAACATCCATTCATCAGCCTTTGTTTTCCTTATTCAACCAAATCCCCATTCTCAACCATTCTGCTAAATACCATATCATATCCATCATTCCCATAGTTTAAGGAACGATTGACACGACTGATTGTCGCAGTAGATGCACCGGTTTTTGCTGCCACTTCAATGTAAGTGTTATGTGCCCTGAGCATTCTGGCAACTTCAAAACGCTGTGCAAGGGATAATAATTCATTCACTGTACAAATATCTTCAAAATATGTAAAGCATTCTTCCACGTCATTCAAGGTAAGGATTGCCTTAAATAACTGTTCTACTTCGGGAGTACGGATTTTCTTTCCCATGATTCGTATCCTCCTGATTTCTTTTCTCTGCCAAATTAATTTAATAATTAACTGTATTACTGTAAAATTTTATCGTGTTAAAGTATATCATATTTACAATAACATAAATTATTATAAAAAGGAATACGAAATTCTATGATATTTTTTGAATATTAACTATCTTTTCCAAAAAAATGTCTCACGATTAGGTAAAAAGCGATTGCAAAGGCAAGTACATACCCAATCATACCAAGCGCTGGGATACCTAAAATCTTTGGTCTCATATCTGTCGTACAGATAATACTGGAGCTGATTAAAAGTGCCATGATCCAAAGACCCATGATGACATTACGAACCAGATGATGCAAAAGCTCAGAAAGACTGTCGGAAGCACCAATTTCAAGATGAATCATGGACTGCCCACGGTTAAATGCTTTTAAAACATCTTCCATGAGTCCCGGAAGTTTAAAGGATTTATCGATAGCGCGATAAAACTTTGTGCCTCCCTTTTTCAGAGCTGACTTTAATTCAAAGCCCTCAAACATACTTCTTGCAAAGCGCTGCTCGGCAATACTGATCATATTAATGCTCGGACAGATGAAAGATAAGATGCCTTCAACATGAGATAACCCTCTTGCCAACATCGTAAGTCCTGGTGGCATAGCGATATGATTCACTTTCATTGCTTCCATAAAGTCCTGTAAAACCTCATCCATATGGATTTCCCCAAGATCTAAGGATCCATATCGAGCCATAAGATCTTCAATGGTCTCACGAAGCATACGTTTGTCAGGCTTTTGCTTAAAGTCTCCAAGCATCATGACTGCATCCTGAATGATATTGATGTCATTTTGTGCAATCCCCTGAACAACCATCTTAAGGGCATTACGGTCACGTAAAGATAAACGTCCCATCATCCCCATATCAAGCCATACAATCTTACCGTCACGGACTTTTACATTCCCTGCATGTGGATCCGCATGGAAAAATCCATCTTCAAGAATCTGTTTTAAGTAGTTATCCACTAACTTCGTAGCAACTTCGTCTAAATCATATCCGTCTTTTACAAGGGAAGCTCGATCGTCGATGTCATAACCATCGATATATTCCATGACAAGCACAACCGGTGTTGTATATTCCATATACACATGAGGTGTCGTTACATAGGCGATATCCTTGTTAAAACGCGCAAACTCCAGAAAATTCCCTGCTTCAACGAGGAAATTCATCTCTTCCTGCGTTGTCACCCAAAGTTCATCCAAAACCATATCAAGGTCGATGACGCCACGATGATTCACCATCGGAATCAATTTTACAGCGCGCTTAAGCAGACGGATATCTCTGGCCATAACGTCATAGATGCCCGCCCTCTGAACTTTGACTGCAACCTGCGAACCGTCCTTTAAAACTGCCCTATGAACCTGTGCAATGGATGCAGATCCGATACATTCCTCTTCGATGGAGTCAAATATTTCGTCCCAAGGCATGCCATAGGCTTTCTCTAACACACAAATCATCTGATAAAAAGACATCGGTGGTACATCAGAGCGCAGAGACATCAGCTCATCACAATATGCCTGTGGCAGAATGTCAGAATGCATAGACATAATCTGACCAATCTTAACATAGGTCGGTCCTAATTCTTCGAAAATCTTACGAAGCTTTTCAGGAGTAATCCCGTCTGAAATCTTATTTCGATGCAATACACCTAAAATTTCGATCAGACGGGATTTTGATTCAATTTTTTTCGTTGTATCTTTTGTATTACTCACGAAACTTTTTTAAAATCCTATTCTTCTGTTGCTTCTTCTACAACGTCTTCTACGACTTCTTCTGCTTCTACAACTACTTCTTCCGCTTTACTTTCAACTTCTGCAATTTTGTTCTTTAATGCTTCTAACTGTTCTTTTGTCATTACATCAACAATATCAGTTAAATCTTCTGGATTTTCAGGAACAACATTTACAGAGAAGTTATCTTTTACTTTCTGTCTTACTGTCTTTGTTACATTGTGTTTTAATTCGCTGTTTAAGGATTTACCCTGTTCAAAAGTAAGTTCTCCTTTTTCAACTAATCCATCTACGATTTCCTTGGATTTTTCAGCTGTTGTAGCTACTGTTCCAAGTCCTGCTAATAAAAGTCTTTTTACGTTTACACCAATTTTGTCCATAATAAAGCCTCCTTCATAAACTTTTACTTTCTTCTAAAGTATATTTTTCACGTTCTTGATACTTATATTTTATCAAAGTTACATCTGTTTTGCTACAACTTTGTACTCGTTGCCATCTCTCCAGAACTTGCACTGATAGTCCTTAGAGGAAAGCATACGACAGTATTCATCCTCGTCCATATTCACGTCACAGACATATTCTTCATACTCTTCGTCATAGCTTAAATAGGTACAGGTTTCACATGTTCCATATACCGTCTTTTTTTCTTTCTTATCTGCCATTTTATTACCTCAATTTCTTCGTACATCAAAAACTACAAAGGACTGTTACATCTAATGCAACAGTCCTGTTATTATAGCTGGAATATTAAATTCACTGCAAATATTACCATAGATACCCCATAAATCATCATTCCTTTTCTTACGGTACCATGATGTACCATACCAGATCCCATGCTTCCAACGAGCACTGGAACAATCATAAATAAAGGTTTCAGGCGATAATAATGCCTGATATTTCCAAACAGGCCAAGTGCAATTCCATCCGGAAGAATAAAAAATTCTACTACTGCCAAAATAAACACGATGAGAAATAAAAATATTGACCATCGTTCATGATTCTTAATCATAATCTACCTCTTTGCGTTCTTATATTCCGCGAAATTCATATATTTCGTATATTATAACACAAAACAGACCATTTATGCAATTTCCAAAGCAATTCGAATCATATCATGGAGTGTTGTCTGTCTTTCTTCTGAAGTCATTCCTTCTCCGGTAAATGGATTGTCAGAAACGGTTACCATAGCCACTGCTTTCTTCCCTGCTCGTGCTGCTTCTGTATACACAGCTGCGATTTCCATTTCCATGGCAAGCACGCCAAACTTCGCCCAGTTTTTGTCCTCTTCCGGGAATTCTTCGTAAAAATGATCCTTGGACAAAACATTTCCTGCTACAACAGGGATGCCAAGCTCCTTCGCTTTATTATAAGCTGCCATGGAAAGTTCAAAATCTGCGATTGGAGCAAATGTTCCTCTCAAGTGGTACGTGCTCATATAATTGGAGTCGGTACATGCGCCCTGTGCAATAATCACATCTCCTACTTTTGTATTTTCACTTACCGCTCCGGCAGTTCCGATTCGGATAATCGTATCAACTCCATAAAAATTGAAGAGCTCATAGGTATAAATGCCTGCAGATGGCATACCCATGCCGTGACCCATGACGGAAACTTTCTTTCCTTTGTACTCGCCTGTATAGCCGAGCATATTTCTGACATCGGTCACTAAAACTGCATTGTCTAAAAAGTTTTCTGCAATGTATTTTGCACGTAAAGGATCTCCCGGCATAATTACTGTTTTTGCAAAATCGCCGTAAACTGCGCGATTATGAGGGGTTGGTGTATTATTTGTCATAAGTCATTCTCCTTTCTCTGAAATTATGATTCGTATGAATCGATTATTTTTCCATGTATTATTTCTATTATTTAGTCTAGTTTTATAGACTCTTCTTCGCCACAGATCTTAGTAAGCTTACCATCATGCATCATCCACGCATCGCCGTAGAGATAAGCATTTCCATCTGCCTGCATAATATAACTTCCATCATTTAAAACATAGTATTCTTCACCATGGCTGTCCGGGTAGATCAGCTCCTCAAACAGCTTAAATCCATCTAACATATTATCTTTTTCTCGGTTGTAATGAGGAATAATATTATATTTTGTAAGACCAAGCCCTGGAAAATGCTTCACAAAGTGAGGATCAATGCCTTCACCTGGTTCTTCCGGCATGGCATAGACTCTTTTTGCTGCATTCATGGAGCCTGCGGAAATCCCCATGACCACTCCGTCGAAATCCTTCATATACTCTGTTAAATGAATTTCATTGAAAAATTCCATCTGGGTTGGCACATGGCCACCACCTAAGATGATAAAATCGGCTCTTTCCACCAGTTCTTTTGTCTGTTCTTTGTTTCTTCCATCCAAAAGAATATAGGTCTCCGGTACCATTCCATGATAGAAGAAGCATCTTCGGAAGGTAAAAGCCATTTCATCATTGCGATCATACGCATCTGGATTTGCTGCAATCATTACCATATGGGGATCTTGCTTCCAGTATTTTTTTAGATTGGCAACGAATTCGTTGCGGGTAAAATAGCAGCATGGCAAATGCATATGTGCTGGCACATCGTCATCGCATGGGCTGCTGGTTAAGAATAAAACCATGTTTTTTCTCCTGTTTCAAGCAAAAATATCTTTTATTTCGTATCGTTCGTCAGCTCAAATTTATTATAGCTGGTTACCTCAAATTTATTTATTATAGTTTGTCACCTCGAAGTTTTTCTTATCTTCATTATACCACATAGCGACATCAGTGGCTCATTTTTACATAGAAAATGGCAGAAGCCACAGGCTCCTGCCATGAAATTCTTTATTTCAGCAATCCCTCGATCTCATCTGCCAGTACCTTTACATCCACAGGCAGTTCGTTGGGATAATCACATATATATTTTGGATAATGACTGTGTTTCAACCCTTCGATGAGAATAATATCCGCCTCTGGAAAGGCCTTGGCAAGAATTGTCTCATCAATGCCCGTACATTCCTTCGTGATCATCATTCGTTTCCCAGAGAATACCGCCGTTCCATAAGCTCCTGCTTCGCGATGACGGAAACTATCGGTTCCGGGCACATCCGGTTCAAAATCATGACCATCATGCTTGATGACTGCAACTTTATAGCCTCTGCCAGTCAGTTCCGGAACAAGTTTCGTAATCAGAGTCGTCTTCCCCGAATTCTTAAATCCACTGATGCAGTAAAAAAGAGGCTTCTTTACAGAAGATGTACACATACGATATCTCCTTTCTTAACGCCCTTTTCGGCAATTTCCGGAATCTCCACAAAGCAGTTGCATCCAAGCATGGAGGAAATAGCACCGGAAGCATGATTGCCCTCAGGCAGCCATACCTTGTCATTCTCATAATGAGCACGGAGAAATCTTCGGCAACGTCCCTTCTTAAAATCGTTCTGGATTTCCATATGGATCACTGGCATGTTCCACACCGGATTTCCTGTCATTTTATAGAGAATCGGACGAACAAGCAGTTCAAAATTGGCTGCTGCACCAAAAGGATTTCCGGACAAGCAGACCACTGGTGTCTCCCCACAGATAAAAGAAAGGGTTGGGGCCCCAGGCTTAATCTTCACTTTCCAGAACAGCTTCTTCGTTGCAACAAGATCCTGTACATCGTGCATAATATCTTTTTCTCCCACGGACACTCCGCCCGTGGTGATGATCAAATCACAATCAGGTGCCAGTTTTTTGATGATGTCGGATACATCGTCCACGTCATCCTGTGCATGCGCCTTAAACACCGGCTGGCATCCTTTTTCTAAGAGACGTGCACAAATATAATTTAGATTCGAATCATAGATTTTCCCAGGTATCATCGGACTTCCCGGTTCGATGACCTCATCACCCGTGGAAATGATTCCCACACGTGGAGCTTCATAGACAAGGCATTTTTCATAACCAAGGCTTGCCAGAATTGCAATGGAAGCTGCGTCAATGACAGTCCCCTCCTTAAGCAGTACATCTCCGGCCATATAGTCTTCCCCCTGAGGACAGTAGTCAGAAAATGGTTTTGACTGGCCATAGATTTCAACCACGTCTTCACCATAATCAGACCATTCCTGACGGATAACTGTATTGGCACCCTTTGGAATTGGCGCACCGGTCATGATTCGAACTGCTTCACCGGCACCCACTTCTTTCTCAAAGCACTGTCCCGCATATATTTTGCCGATCACGCGAAATTGCTTTGGAAATTCTTTTGATGCACCTTCTGTTTCCTCCCCCCTTAAGGCATAGCCATCTAGTGGAGATCTAGGAAATGGCGGCTGGTCATAGACTGCTTTTGCGTCTTCTGCCAGAATTCTTCCAAGACAGGAAAGCAAAGGCATATATGTCGTTTTTGTTATGACTTTTGAATGTGCCAAAAGCACATCTCTTGCTTCTTCCACGCTATACATCTTCATACTCCTTTGGTGTGTTGATATTTTTCAGTGAACCATCCTCCGGCAGTATTACCACGATGGTTTTTGTCCGTTTTGCCACATCGCGGACACGATAATTTCCTTCCTCGATCATGGAGGTAAGAACCGGAAGAGTGGATTTTGGATAAATGCCGAACAGAGGGTGAAGGCGGTCACCACTTTGGGCAATGACAACACAGTCTTCATTCTTCTCAAATATTTCTATTAGTGTTTCTACATGTTCTTTTTTGATCAAAGGCATATCACAGGCCGTTACAAAAAGTGCATCTTCTTCACATTTGCTAAGGCCTGTACAGATACCTCCAACAGGTCCAATTTCAGGATAAATATCTTTTATGAGCGGAAGGCCGGTTTCTTCATAAGGGGCTATCTGATCTACAGATAAATAAATGGCGTGTAACGAGCTCATGGCTTTTATTATATGTGTGTAAAATGGAGTTTTTTGAAAAGTCAGAAACAGCTTCTTCCTGCCCTGCATGCGGCTGTTCTTTCCGCCGCTTAAAATATATCCTGCGATTTTCATACTGTTGTTCCTATTAAAAATATACCTTTTTACTAATATTGATTATTTACGCTCGATCTTTAATGCCATGATGAGGAAATTTAATAATACGAAACCAATGATCATGGATGTAAGATAAAGCTGGATACCGGAAAGCTGAGCTGTATAGCCTGCCAGCTTTTCATTTCCAATTGCTGCAAGATATCCTGTCATCTTGTTAGTTGCAACCGTACCGATTGCCATTGGGAAGGTCATGCCTGCAAATCCCGGTGCAAATGGGAATGCGAAGAATTTTGGCAGCTTCACAATGATGAAAAGTAAAGACGCAAGAACACACGCATATAGGAAGAATAATAATTTCTGGTTTGGTTCAGGAATCACATTTAAATAGCTTACTACACAGAGAGAACAAGGCGCAAGCACAACTGCCATAGTGTGATAAACAGGTGCTTTCACTTCTACTGTAAGAAGGCGGTAGATCATAATTGGAATGATAATCAGATAAATGATGATTCCATAATAAACCACATACTTAAGGATTCCTGCTGCGTTCATAAATGCGCCGACAACGCAGCTTACCATAATCCCATTATATGTTACAAACCAGCTTGGCACAAATGTGTTGATGTCACGCTTTGCAATTACATTTTTATAAGTAAAAAGGAGGATGTGTACAGCATGAACACAAAGGCCAATCGTCCACAATGCCTTCCCGAGCATTGGGACATAATCAAAATAGTAACTACCTAAAATCATCATTACCATGGTAAAACCCGCATAGAGAGAGCAAGGAACAACAGTATCATATTCCTTTTTGCAGGTTGCCGGGTATGAGATAATTTTGACAATATAAACCAGAAGAACAGCAGTTGCTGCCCACATGGTCAGATGACGTACCCAGGCATAATTCATGCCTGCATACACATTACTTAAGGTCAGCGCCCCTACAAAAGTAGGGAGCACTGGCACTGGCATTCTTTCAATTCTTTCCATAATTTTTATACCTTTCTATGCAATCTTCCACACTTAATCTTCATAGAAAAATTCGAAATTATCTTTCATGTGGAAGAAATCGGAATAATCTACCTCAAAAAGTGGTTTTTTGATCCTAGAGACATCGATCTTACGACGAATCAACTGAGTTAATACACCGGAATAAGATAAATCTCCCTGAAGGATTGCACCTGTGATGACACCGTCCTTATGTACCACTTTTTTATAAATACCTTTTTCTTCATCTTTGTAAATTTCTTCGGTGTATGTATCATCGTAACGGTTTGCCTGTCCAAGGGACATGGATGGAAGACCCAGGAAATTCATAGTGGATTTGCTTGCAAAGAAATCATCCATGGATTTTTCAATACCGCTCATATTATAAGCAGCAATCATGCCCTCTTTTACTGCTACCGGCCAGATTGGAGCTCTGCCGGATACATCACCTGCACCATAAATGTCAGGAACATTTGTCTGGCCCTTTTCATCAAAGACAAGGCCAAACTTATCACATTCGATACCGGAGCCTTCTAAGAATTCCACATTTGCACGTACACCTGCACAGTTGATGACTAAGTCTGTAGCAATTTCTGTGCCGTCGTTTAAAATTACTTTATAACAGTTTCCATTTTCATCTAAAACGAATTCTTTTGCTCCCATATTGTAATACTGCTTTACACCTTTTTCTGCAAACATTCTGCCATAAACGCCTGCAGAATAGTCATCCAGCTGGATTCCTAACATATGAGGGGCCATATCTACTAAAGTGATATTCTTTCCATGTGGAAGGAGGCCTGCCACTACGTCGATGCCGACAAGACCTGCACCCATAACAAAGATATTTTCTGCTGTTTCTAAGCGTTCTTCGATGAATTCCACGTCAACAAAATTACGGAAACCAGTAATATTCATTCCTTCTCTAAGACCTGGAATTGGGAAGAAGTTTGGATGAGAACCAGTTGCGATACATAACTTGTCATACTCAATGCTTCTGTTATCAGAGAAAAGTACTCTCTTGTTTTTGATATCCACACCGGTTGCTCGAACGCCGTTAATCCATGTAATATTCATACGTTCTTCAAAACACGGACCAACAAAGTTTAATTCTTCTAATGTTCTTTCACCCTTTAAATGATGATATAAGATACATCTCGAATAGATGGAAGTATCTTCAGAAACCATGATGATTTCTGCGTCTTTATTTAATTCACGAAGCTTACGAACTACATTTGTGCCTGCCGCACTTGCTCCAAGTACTACGAATCTCATTCTTTCACCTCCACTAATGTAATGGCATGCATTGGACATTTTTCCACACACATTGGATTTCCAGAACCATCTTCGCTTCTATGAACACACATGTTGCATTTCATAACTTCTGTGTTATGGATTGCGTCTGGTTTTAATACACCGTAAGGGCAGCCCATCACGCACATGAAGCAATGTGCACAGTGTTCTTTGTCATACATAACATAGCCTGTTTTTTCATCTTTTCTCATAGCTCCGGTCATGCAGGTAATCGCACATTCCGGAAGGTCACAATGGCGGCAGAAAATTGGTGCCGGTTTTGTCTCAGAGTCGATTACGACACGATTTCTTGCATCGTGGGTATCATGGGAAATACAACAGCTGGTTACACACATCAGACAGCCAATACAACGACTACGATCAATTTTTATACGGTACATATATAAAATCCTCCCCTACTGGCTCAATGTTAACAACTGCAGATTTATAGCTTGGCTCCTTGGAATATGGATCATATACAGATGGAGTCAGCTTATTACATTCAATGTAATGGATTGGTGCATAGATTTCGTCTGCATTCACATCATCGCTCACGCGTACGGCAAATGGTGCGCTCTGTCCGTTACAGGAATGGATCATAATAAAGTCTTCATGTTTTAAGCCGAATTTTTGTGCCACAGTTGGATGGATGAAGCAATATGGATGATGGGCACTGACGTGTTCCACGAACTGAACTTCTCTTGTTCTTGTCTGTGTATGCCACTGACCAACACTTCCACGTCCGGTGTTAAAGATATATGGGAATTCTTCGGTCTGAGGCATTGGATTTTCCGGTACCGCTTCAAACTGGAAGATGGCTTTCCCATCTGGATGATAGAATTTGCCATCAGCATATAATCTTCGTTCATCTTCTTCAAGGACAGCACCTTCTGGAAATGGCCACTGACATCCATGGGAGTTCTCAAGACCCTTAAAGGTAAGCCCTGTAATGTCAAATGGTCTGTTCTTTGAGCAGGCTTTCATCAGGTTGAAGCAGTCTTCTGGTGTTTTCCAGTAATCAATGATATCCTGAAATCCCATCGCTTTTGCAATTCCATACATGATCTGGTAATCATTCTTTTCGTCGTCATCTGGTTTGATGGCAGGAACGATTCTAGACAAACGTCTTTCTAAGTTAATATAAGTACCTTCTTTTTTGATTCCTGGAACAGCCGGAAGGAATACATCACAGTCCGTCGCACTTTCGATATCATCATAGATATCCTGAACAACATAGAATTCTAATTTATCCATAGCTTTCTGGAATGTTTCATTGTTTGTCCAGGAATGTCTTGGATTGGTACATAAAATCCATAATGCCTTGATTTCTCCGGCATTGATGCCTTCCACAATCTGGTTGTAGGTCTTTGTTGGACCCTTTGCCAAAATTTCTTCATCGCAGTGGAAGATGCCTGCAACCTTCTTTCTTGCATCCGGATTTGCAAAGTCGTGTCCGTATAAAGAAGCCTGGTTGGAGAAGAGACGGGAACCCATGGCATTGCACTGACCGGTGATAGAGTTTGCGCCAGTACCAGGTTTTCCATAGTTTCCCAGTAATAACTGAAGATTGATTATGGACTGGGCTGCACGAACTGCATTGTGAGACTGGTTGATACCCATGGTCCACCAGATTGATACACGTTTGCCATTTTTTATCAGTTCAATGAGTTCCATAATCTCATCTTCTGGAATACAGGTATCTGCTGCCACTTTCTCAATTGGGAAGGCTTTGACAAATTCCTTGTATTCTTCGAATTTATTGGTATGAGCTTCGATAAATTCATGATCGATTAAATCCTGTTCAATGAAGTAATTTGCAAGACCATAGAATAAAGTAGAGTCCATCTTTGTCTTAATGCGATAGTGATAATCTGCATTTTTCGCTGTTTCAGATCTTCTAGGGTCGATAACGATTACTTTCTTGTTCGGATTTTTCTTAATTCTGTCCCATACGATTGGATGAGCAACAACCGGATTTGCTCCAACTAAGATGATGGTGTCAGAAAGTTCTAAGTCCTTTAAGGTATATCCAGGTGCATCAAAACCGTAGCTTTGCTTGTGTGCCACTACTGCAGATGCCATACAAAGTCTTGTATTACCATCAACATGAGTATGCATATGGTCACGCAAGATGTGTCCATTTAACGCAAATTCTTCCATGGTAAGCTGACCGGTAGAGATTCCTGCGATTGCTTCATAACCATACTTTTCCTGAATTTCTTTAAAGCGTTTTGCCACATATTCAAAGGTTGCATCCCAGCCTGGATAGTAGAATGTTCCGTCTTCTTTTCGAACTCTTGGTGTATGTGGTTTATCGACTACTGTCTGCTGCTTGTCAAGAGAGATTCCTTTGATACAGCAGAAGCCATCATTTACCGGATATCCAGGAGTTGGTTTTACTGCTTCAATGCGATTGGCTGCTTCGTCCACATAGTAGTCAAGGTTACAGTCAATGGCACAGAAGTTGCAAAGAGATTGAATCTTCTTCATTGTCTACCTCCTGTTCTAGTTAATGTTTTTATGATCAAAATGGAGACCACTCCAGTATACGTTGTCATGCATGATGGTTTCAGGCATGAGTTCTACGTCTTTAAGAGCCCATTTCTTGTATTCTTCAAAACCGGTACGGTCAATGATATAACCAATGTGTTCTTTTCTTGCCGGTGCATCTGGTGAGATATACTGTTCAACATAATCATAAGTATTCTTGATGATCTTGATGATGTTATCGGCATCTGCCCATACTAAGAAATCTTCGCCAAGACGAGGGTTTTTCTTGCCGGTTCTTCCCATGATAGAAAGCTTGTAGTATTTTTTCTTGCTACGTGTAAATGCTCTTGTAGGACATTTTGTTACGCACACACCACAGCCTACACATTTGGCTTCGTCACGTACGATTTTGTAATTTTTCATGGAAAGTGCATCAACAGATAATGCTTTACAACCCTTCATACAAGCCTGGCAGGAGATACATCTGCTTGGATCATACTGAGGCATTGTCTGACCGATGATACCAAAGTCGTGCATTCTTGCTTTTGCACAGTCATTAGAACAGCCGGTACATGCAATCTTAAAGTGGAGCTCGTGAGGGAATACTTCTTTTTCAATTCTTTTTGCAAGTTCTGCCGTGTTATAGTTTGCAAATGGACAGACGTTGTTACCGATACAAGCCTGAATGTTACGTGTACCGGATTCTTCGTAGCCAGCTCCCTTTTCTTTCTGATTGATGCCTACCATATCGATAATTGGCTGAAGCTTTTCTCTTACTTCATCCATCTTTTCGTATGGAATGCCTTCAATTTCAAAGCCCTGTCTGGTTGTTAAATGTACAAACCCATTGCCGTATTCTTCTGCGATTTCCTGTACCATACCAAGTACTCTTGCATCAAGATAGCCACCTGGTACACGTACACGGGATGCGCCAATTCCACGTACCTTGGAGATACGAAATGCATTTTTCTTTAATTTCTTTGTATTAATATCTAATCCCATAATGACGCCTCCTTAGTCGATTAATTCTTTGCCATCCACATAGTTAAATACTGGACCATCTAAGCAGATATATGTGGAGCCAATCTTGCAGTGACCGCATTTTCCAAGGCCACAGCACATCTTACGTTCGTTGGATACCCAGATCTGTTCATCTTTCACGCCTAATTTCTGGATTTCCATGATGGTAAAACGGATCATGATTGGAGGTCCAACACAGATAAATACTGCATTTTCAATGTTTTCAAATTTCAGGTCAGGGATGTATTTTGTAACCATGCCAACCGGACCTTCGTAGCCTTCCGGAGCGCTGTCTACAGATTTAATTACGTTGATCGTTTTTGCCCATTCTTCAAAGTCTTTCTTGAAGAGAACATCGGATGGACTCTTGAAGCCAGCGATCAAAGTGGTGCTGACTGCTTCTTCTGGATTTGCAGCAAAATACTGGATTACACCACGCATAGGGGATACACCGGTACCACCACCGATGATGACAATTTCTTTGCCTTTGTAATTGTCTACGTCAAAACCATTGCCGTAAGGTCCTCGGATCAATAATTTGTCGCCTACATAGTTTTCAAAGATTTCGTTGGTTACTTTACCGACACGACGGATTGTAAAATCTACTAAACCATCTGCGATACCACTTACGGAGATTGGAGCTTCACCATACTTTGGAAGGGATACTTCAAAGAACTGGCCTGGCTTTACATCTCCTTCAAATTCCATACGGAAGGTATATTCTAAATCTGTATGTTTGATTACTTCTTTAATAGTAGAAAACTGAGGAATGTATTCATTTTTCATTATTCATTTTCCTCCTTTGCTAAGCGGTTTACTAAGTTGGAGTAGGAGATATATTCCGGACAAATATCGTCACAGCGGCCACAACCTACGCACATTGGATATCCAAAGCGTTTTTCATAGTCATAAATTTTATGCATTACCTTGAAACGAACACGGTCTCCATTGGTTCTTCTAAAGGAATGTCCACCGGCGATCTCATCGTAGCCGTCAATCTGGCAGGAAGCCCATACACGTCTTCTTTCACCAACCTTTGCATTATCCTGATAAAAAATATCCTGCATTGTAAAACAAGTACATGTTGGACATGCAAAGTTACAGCGGCCGCATTTGATACAGCGAGCGCCATATTCATTCCAGATTTCCTTTGTGAAGCTTTCGTTGGAAAGGTTCTTAGGTAAGGTTACTTTTTCTTTATTTTCTGTTACAAATGCTGGTGTTACATCTGCTGATGTGCCTTCTGCTCCAAAGTCTGCTAAAGCTTCATTCTTGATTTCAGCCACAACACAGTCTGGTGTCACTTTGATGTAAGCATCATAGTTATCGGCTACATTTGTTCCCATGCTTACACAGAAACCGGATGCACAGGTTGTTTCGCAGCCCATTAAGATGAATTTTGCCTTTTCTCTCACTCTTGCATAGTAAAAATCTTCAAATCCATTCTTTAAATAAATTTCATCGAGACGTTTTACTGCGTGAAGATCGCAGGCACGTAAGAAAATCAGAATATCCTTTTCCGGTCCTTTAGGAACAATAGTCTGATCTTCTGTAAAATAGAATAAGGTTTCATTGATGGCTAATAAGATTTCCTTGAAAGAATAATCAGATTTCTTATCCCATACAATTTCGTCAAGAGATGCTGGTTTTCCATAACGAATAATATCTGTGTCAGAAAAACAACCCTCTCCTTCCATTAACATTGGTGCAAACACATCATACTTTTCTGTCCATGCTGCAAAAGCCTGATCTGCTGCTGTCTTTGATAATAGAATTCCCATTGCGACTCCTTTCTTTGGTATGTCTCTCTCATACCATTTGCTATCATATTTGTTGTCAATATTTTATCAATGGGCATAAAAAAAATCCGTAACCTAAGTCACGGATTCATCACTATAATCTATTAATATATCTTATCTATTCTATTGTTTTCATTCATTTTTTCGATGTATTATAATGGCTTTTTCGGATCAGATTCAGATGTTACCAGTCTTATAAAATCTTGCCATGCGCTCCGGATCCACCACCGTAATCTTCTTGCGATTCATACTGATCAATCCATAATCCACCAGCATCTTACAGGTTTTTGAGGTGGTCTCTCTTGGTGCCCCCATCATATCGGCTAAAAATGTCACCGAAAGGCTCATATCAATGAGAATTCCATCTTCTGTCTTTACTCCAAAATCTCTCGAAAGCTTCCAAAGCTTCGCTGCCAGTTTACGTTCCATATAAATGCTGCCCATGGTATTCTTAAGCTGATGCCCAAGTCTCCAAATCTTTCGTTCCTGGTTTTCCAAGACCATCTGTACCAGGGCAAAATCCTCCTTCATGCACCCAATAAAACAAGAAGCAGGAATCTTCAGTACCTTACTTTTCTCTATGGTTTCACAATAAAAGGATGCATAATGATTATTCATAACATGCTCATTCAGCAATGCTTCCTTCCCGAATATAAAGAGAATTTTTCTTTTTCCATGGTGAGTCAGATTGTATATCATGGATTTTCCACTGACCTGAAAATAAACATATTCCAGTTCTTCTTTGGCGCGAAATATGATCTCACCTTTTTTATAGATTTCGATACTCCCATATTTTTCGAATTCCTCCATGGTTTTTCTACTAAGCGTAGAGAAACAGGAGAAGCTTTTCCAGCTTTGTCTCATATTTTACCTACCTTTATTATAATAAGTTTTCAGCTACATATCATTCCATTTCATACTTTATCAAAATCTCATGATCAATAATGTAAGAACCGTCACGAAACAGCCTTTTAATTGTTACAATAATAACAAATTATGGTTGATTTTCTCCTCGATCAGAATACTTTCCATGTATCGATGATAAAAGCTATCTGATGCTTTGGTAAGCCAGAGCTTTCTTGCCTCCGATTCTTTCTTCTCATCCAGAATCTGATAGGCATTGCCGGAAAAATAAGCCAGATGAAGATCCGCCGCATATTCGGCCATCACTTCAATCTCCTTGTCGGTAAGCTCAATTCTTGGTCCCAGATCCTTGATCACCTGCATCATGAAATTCTTTCGGTAAAAATCATGATATTCTTCTCTCTGCGTTGGTGACATGATGATCTGTCTGGTCTCATATTTCATACTGCCATCATCAGAAATACGTAAGGATCCGTATTGATGAGGCCATGTGGTTGGTGGAGAAGTTGCGATTTCTTTCACACCAAAGTTGCTTGATACATGCTGCATATGCATATGCCCGGAAAGATAAAGCTTCACATTGTAACGGTTGAGCAGATCTGCCACTTCATCCTTATTGTTCATAATAAATCCCTGACGAAACATAGCATTATGGAAGCATAAATTGTAATGTCCCGCCACAATGCAGGTTTTTCCTTTGATGCTTCTTAACTGTCTTTCAAGCCAGTTCATGGTATCCGGACGGATTTCGCCATATTTTTGAACAAATCCACCAACACGGCTGCAGTTATCAAGACAGATTAAATAGATATCTTCTCTTAATTCCACCATGTAGCTAAGGCTTGTCACATCACGGGAAACAGCCTGTCCATATCCAAAATTCTCATAAAGTTTGGCAAATGCTTCTTCATCAACGGTAGGTACTTGTCTGATTTCATTGCCGAGGTAGCTTCTGGCATTTCTTCTGATATCATGATTACCTGGAAGCACAAATACAGGAACACCATAATCCTTTACTACCTGCAAGCGACTAACAAGTTCTACATGACTTTCATACTCACCATTATAAGTCAGATCTCCGGTAATTAAGAGGGCGTCATATCGCTGCTGATGTACTTCAAGAAACATCTGTCGGACAAGTTTTGCGCCATCTTTGGTCTGCTTGCCATCATCGCTTCGAATAAGATGCTCAAAAGCAGGCCCGTCATCGTATAAAGTTTTTGCCATCAGATGAAGATCACTCGTAACAGCCATTCTAAAGTCTTGTTTTTCACCGATCATGACTCATTCCCTCCTTTACTTTATTTTATCAAGTATCAAAGGGCTTTTCAATTTTGTTTTTAACTAGTTTTACCTTACACCATTTGTATATCAAAAAAAGTGCGCCGTGCGCACTTTTCCTTCAATTCACAAACCTTTACAGCATGCATTCATGCATGGATTCCCACGCAAGTCCTGCTTCTGCCATCATCTGTATCAAATTTTCTTTTTCTTCTGGCTGTGTCCGCCAGGACAGCCCACAGCCGGCACTGATTTCTTGAGGAAGAGGGATAATTCGCCCTGCAATCCCATGTTCCATACAGTAATCTTCCATGGCCATGGCAGCCGTCACCGTGGAAAATGTAACCACCAGCCAGTTCTTCTTCTTTCTCGCCATATGTTATCTCCGTAAAAAGTATAGGCGAGTGCACTTCGCACACTCGCCACGCACATTTTTATTTAAGGTTTTACAATCAAGGATGCATTGTTCATGCGTTCCACGATTTCATACATATTTGTCACGCCGCCAACTGCTAATTCTTCTGTTAAGTCATAGAAGTTTAAGCAAGTACCGCAGGTTAAGATTTCTACGCCCTGTGCTTCTAAGGATTTTAAATCTTCAAGGGCTGGGGAATCATTAACTGTCATCTTAGCACCGCCGTTGTAGAATAACATAGTAGATGGAAGCTCATCCTGCTGTGTTACTGCGAAAATAAATGCTTTTAATAAATTTCCACCTAATTTGTCATCGCCACCGCCCATAACATTAGAAGAAATAACAACAACTGTATTTTTTCTTGCATCTGGAATGCATGCAACTGGTTCTGCTACTGTTTCTTCAGACACATCTGTAATTTCCACTTTCATTTCAACGCGGAATGCGCCTTCTGCTTTCTTTTCAGAAGTCACTTCATACCCTTTCTGGTTAGCCATCTTTGTGAGGTTCTGAACAGCGATTTCGTTGTCCACTAATACCTCTACCACATCAGATTTTTTCATCTCTTTGATCGCATTTTTTGTTTTCACTACTGGGATTGGGCACTGATCACCCATTGCGTTTACTGTAATCATAACTTTTCTCCTTTATATTCACATTGCTTTAAAATACAATAATATCTTTTTCCTGTTTATTTACTAACTCTCCAACCTTTGAAGCAGGAAGTCCTGCCTGTTTTAGTCTCGATAACATCAAAGCAGCATCCTCTGGGTCCACCGCAAAGAGTAATCCACCCGCTGTCTGAGGGTCAAAAAGCACTTCTTCCATGGCAAATGGTACGTCCACAAATTCTACTTTATCCCCGACATGGTTTCGGTTTCTCTGGCCACCAGCGGTTAATAAGAATTCCTCCGCACAGTAAATGGCTCCGTCTAGAACCTTAATCTTTGAAGTATCGATTCTTGCGCTAACCTCAGGTCCAGTCATTTCTAAAAGATGCCCCAAAAAACCAAATCCTGTTACATCCGTACAGGCATGAACACGAAAATCCTTTGCAATTTCTGCTGCACGTTTATTTAAAGTCGTCATAGAGATAATTGCTCCAGCAAGCTGCTCTTTGCTGACTTCCCCAACGCGATTTCCGGTACAGATAAGACCTGTGCCAAGCTTCTTCGTAAAAATCAGCACATCCCCAACCTTTCCAGAATCATTTGCCAAAATCTTGTCCGGATGAACGGTACCCATAACAGATAAGCCGTATTTAATATCGGAATCTGCGATCGAATGACCGCCTGCTAACGTTCCACCGGCCTCGATGACCTTCTCAGAACCGCCTCGCATAATTTCACCTAAAATATTTAAATCCATAGTTTCCGGGAAACAGACAATATTTAATGCCGTTTTTACCTCACCGCCCATGGCGTAGATATCGCTTAAAGCATTCGTTGCGGCAATTTTGCCAAAAAGATAGGGATCTTCAATCATCGGTGGAAAGAAATCCAATGTCTGTACGATGGCAAGATCGTCAGACACCTGATAAACCGCCGCATCGTCACTGCTGTCAAATCCGATGAGCAGATTTTCGTCCTTTTCTCCTCTAGGAAGCCTTGAAAGTACTCGTTCAAGCACCCCTGCACCTAATTTTGCGGTACAGCCGCCTCCCTTACAAAATATCTTGTTCTCTGTATTATTCATCAATAAACTCCTCACTCAGTTCTCGAAGAATCGCAATCACTTCCTCCACCTCTTCCATGGTATTCTCATAGGAAAAGCTGAAGCGGATCATGCCTTGTTTTTCAGTGCCAAATGCTTCGTGAACCAATGGTGCACAATGGGCGCCGGCTCTTGTTGCAACGCCATATTCTTCTGCGAGTATATCGCTGAGATAAGAAGAATCCTCTTTGCCAAGATTAAGAGAAACGATCGGTCCATGTTCCGGATCCTCATAATCTCCATAGAGGATGACACCTGGTATATTCTTTACGCCCTGATAAAATGCCTTCATAAGCGCAATTTCTTTTTCTTTTATTTTATCGATTGTAAGCGACTCAATATAATCAATGGCAGCCGAAAGTCCCGCGATTCCATGGCCATTTAACGTACCGGCTTCTAACGCAGTCGGCATATCTGCAGGATGTTCTTTTAAAAAGCTGTGAATGCCACTTCCACCACTAAGCAATGGTTTTACATGAACATCTGGTCTTACATACAAGCCTCCGGTTCCCTGCGGTCCTAAAAGCCCTTTATGTCCGGTAAAGCATAAAATGTCAATGTTACATTCTTTCACATCAATCTTTCTTGTTCCGGCCGACTGGGATGCATCTACTACAAACAGCACTCCATGTGCCTTTGCAATCTCGCCAATAAGCTTGATATCGTTAACATTCCCCGTCACATTCGATGCATGGGTCATTACAATGGCCTTTGTTTGCTCATTTATGGCCTTTTTAAACTCTTCCACACTAATTCTGCCTAATTCATCAAGTGAAAGAATCGTAAGGTCTACGCCCTGCTTTTCCATCTCATACAGTGGTCTTAGAACGGAATTATGCTCCATGGCAGTTGTAATCACATGATCGCCTGGATTTAAGATACCTTTGATGGCGATGTTCAGGCTCTCTGTCGCATTCGCCGTAAATACAAGGTTATTCGGTGTATCACCACCAAAGAACGTACAAAGCTTCTTTCTCGCCTGGAAAATGTTCCTGCCTGCGCTTAAGGATCCTTCGTGTGCACCTCGCCCACAGTTTCCAAGTGATCCCATCGCTTCAAAAACTGCATTCCTTACACATTCCGGCTTTTTGATCGTCGTCGCTGCATTGTCAAAATAAATCATTCTGCAAAATCCTCAATTGTATCCAGATCAAATAATTCTTTTTCATCTTCGGCTTCCACAAATACACAGGTATGATTCTTCATTACTTTTCTGCCTCCCTGATCCTTTGTCAAAGCCATGAGTTCCGGTATGAACTGTCCACGAAACATAACCGGATTGCCTCTTCTATCATTATAACAGATACTGGCCGTTTCGGGCATTTCATTTGCCTTTTGCATAAGTTTTTTTATGGTAGAAGGATGGATTTCAGGCTGATCGGCCACCATAAAGATGATATAATCATCCTCTTCCACGTCACTGCACGCGGATAAGCCTGCTTTAATTGTATAAGAAGCCCCTTTTACACTATTCGGAGAGTATATGCCTCGTATGCCTAGCTGCTTAATGGCACTTAAGATTTCTTCATACTGCGTAACAACAACCAGCTCCCATGAAGTATCATCTGCAGTTGCCGCATACGCTGCCTCTAATCCATGCAAGTACAGTTGCTTTCCTTTATATTCATATAATAATTTATTACCTAATAAAAAACGGCGGCTGTTTCCACCCGCCATAAAAATCAATTTATTTTTATTCATAATCCATATTTAATAAGATCTTCTGTGGAGTTACTGGTAAGTCTCGATGCCATACGCCAGTAGCCTTTGCAATTGCAGATACAAGTGCTGGAGCTGGTGTATTGATAACAATTTCGCCAATGGATTTAACGCCGAATGGACCTGTTGGTTCATAGCTCTTTTCAAATTCAATGTTAAGGCGTCCGTTATCTAATCGAGATGGAATCTTATAGTTCATTAAACTGTTTTCTAAAATACGACCTTTTTTATTATAAGTGATATTTTCAGTTAATGCCATACCAATACCCTGAGTAATACCGCCTTCTGCCTGAACACGGGCAAGAGCTGGGTTTACCGGGATACCACAGTCAACAACAGCGTGGTAATCAAGGATTTCCACTTCACCAGTTTCTTTATCAAGCTCAATTTCTACCATTGCTGCCATCCAAGGTGGAGGAGATACTGGAGAAGAGTGGCTTGCTGTTACTGTTGCTGGAATTGTGTTGAAGCACATGGATTTTGTTGCAATATCAGAGCGGGATACAAATCCTTCTCCATCTTTTACATATACACCATCGCCACAATATTCTAATTCTTCAACCGGTTTGTCAAGCATACCAGCTGCAATCTTAATCATATTATCACGAAGCTCTGTTGCTGCCTTCTTCGTAGCCATACCAGTAATGTATGTTGTAGAAGAAGCATAAGATCCAGAATCATATGGAGATGCATCAGTATCTGCACCGAATACGGAGATATCATCTAATTCACAATCTAAGATTTCTGCTGCCATCTGAGCAAGGATTGTATCACAACCAGTACCCATATCTGCTGCAGCAATCAGCATGTTAAATGTTCCTTCATCTCCTAATTTGATTGTACAGGAACCTACGTCTACGTTAGAAATACAAGATCCCTGCATAGCAAGTGCCATACCTGCTGCTCTGATCTTGCCATTGCCAAGATCCACTGGATTTTTCTTGTTTTCCCAGTCAAAATCTTTGGAGCATCTCATGATACATTCATCTAATGCACACGCATTAGCAACTTCGTTATCGTATGCTGGCATTGTCATACCTTCACGAACGATATTCTTCATACGAAGTTCCATCGGATCCATATCAAGCTTATATGCAAGTTCGTTAACAATACATTCTAAGGCAAATACACCCTGAGTTGCACCGTAACCACGATAAGCACCTGCGGCCTGAACGTTAGTATATACTACATCGTAGTCAAAACGATGTGCTTCACAGTTTGCTGTGTAAATAGGAAGTGATTTATGACCAGATAAACCAACTGTTGTTGGGCCATGTTCACCATAAGCACCAGAGTTTGATAATGTATACATATCAAGAGCTCGGATTGTACCATCGTTCATAGCACCAATCTTGATGGTTACTTCCATCTCATGTCTTGGAGTAGCTGCGATCATAGATTCATAACGAGAATAAATCATCTTAGCTGGACGTTTTGTCTTCCATGTTACGAAAGCTGGATAAACTTCAGTAACAACGGTCTGCTTCGCACCAAAACCACCACCGATACGCGGTTTTTCAACACGAACCTTGGATTTTGGAATATCTAAAGCATTCGCGATGATTCGACGACAATGATAAACAATCTGTGTGGAACTGATTACATGAAGACGTCCATAACGGTCAATCTCTGTGTAAGTTCTAAATGTTTCCATCATAGCCTGGTTTGCAGGACGAACATGGTAAGAATGTTTTAATACAACATCACAGTCATCCATGATACCGTCTACGTCTCCGTGAGTGTCTTCTGCATGAGCAACAAGGTTTCTCTTATTATCTGCTCCAACAGGAACAAGTGCCTGCCAGTTGTCTTCTGGATGAATGATAATATCGTTATCCTTTGCTGCACGGAAGTCTAATACTGGTTCTAATACTTCGTATTTTACTTTTACCATCTTGATTGCACGATCAACTGCTTCTTCAGTTTCACCGGCAACGATGGCAACTACATCACCAACAAAACGTACTCTCTGGTCAATTAAGAGTCTGTCCTGAGGAGATAATTCAGCGAATGTCTGTCCCGCATGTGTAAAACGTTTCTGTGGGACATCTTTATAAGTATAGATTGCTACGACACCTGGAATTCTCATAGCAACCTTAGTGTCAATTTCAGTTACTAATGCGTGAGCATAAGGGCTACGCACTAATTTAACTACAAGACAGTCGGAAGGAGTAATATCATCTGTAAATACCGGCTGTCCGGAAAGAAGCTGGGAAGAGTCTTTCTTAGGGAATGATTTACCTACGGTTTTATAACCGGCTACTATCTTTTTCTGTTCTTCATTCATTACTTAGCCCCCTCCTGTTCTTTTTTATAATTTAAATAATTTCTAAATGCACGTCTCTGAGATTCGAATCCAGTACAGCGGCATAAGTTACCGGACAGATAAAAATCGATTTCTTCATCTGTTGGATCTGGATTCTCACGAAGAAGTGCTGCGAAGTTTACAATGTAACCTGGATTACAGAAACCACACTGGTCAGCACCCTGCTCTGCTAAAAATTTAGTAAATGGTGCTACTTCTTCCTGAAGACCTTCTAATGTTTCTACTGTTTTGCCATTGCATCTTGCTGCCAAGATACTACAGGAAAGAACTGGTTTACCGTCTAAGATTACTGTGCAAAGGCCACAGTTTGTTGTTTCGCAGCCACGCTTTACGGAATAACATTTCTGCTGGCGTACAAAATCAAGTAATAATGTGTTTGGTTCAATGGATGCTTTGATCTTACGTCCATTTAATGTCATACTAATTTCCATCTTTTACGCCCCTCCTAAAGCTCATTTAAACATCTGCGAACAAGTACTTTACAAACTTTCTGTCTGTATTCGGCTTTCGCAATCATATTAGATCCAAAGGTTACTTTAGAAGCCACATATTCGCCAAAGCTTTCTGCGCTTTCTTTTGTAATACCGTCTTTAAGAATACCCTGTTCGTCAGTAACGAGAGTTGCTAACATTGGACGTGCACCAATGCTTACACGATACTCTCCGGAAACTTTAGCGACAGCACATGTCAGGGAAGGAAAATCTGTTGCAGAGTTTCTAGTTGACATATATACTGCACCATCAACATTCTTAGGTAAGATGATACGAACTAAAATATCCTGTAATGGTCTTGGGAAGTTGATAAATTCTTCTACAGACACAATACCATTCTTATAAAGCTCTACTTTAGCACCAAGTGCTGAGAATACAGTAAGTACATCAGAGAATCCAAAACGTCCGAAGATACTGCCACCTACTGTTGCACAGTTTCTGAACTGAATTCCGATAATGTGTTCTACTGCATGAGCAATCGCACCTTTTGTATATGCATTCAATCCTTCATGGATTTCTAAATCACGAAGAGTTACATAAGAGCCAATGTAGAAATTTTCTTCATCCTCTGTGATTGTATCAAGGCCAAGCTTCTGAAGATCAATAACAGTTCCTACTGTACGATCCTGAAGTTTTAACCAGAGCATACCGCCAAGTACAATGTTTCGTTTTTTCTGAACTAATCCGTATGCTTCTTCCAATGTTTCTGGACAGGCATATTCTTTAAACTTTAACATATGCGAACCTCGCTTTTCTTATTAGTGGGTTTATTGGTTATTTGTAATTTTAATTAAATATTCCTATTTATTATATTATGCAATAATTAGTCTTCTTTTGGAAGTATAATATTTAAGAAAATTGCAACTAATGCTGCTGGTACAATACCAGAACCACCAAAGATTAATGTTACATACTGTGGTAAGCCTGCTAAAGCCATGCTGTTAGATCCTAAACCATAACCAAGACCGATCGCGATAGAAACGATTGTGATGTTTCTTGGTGTTAATTCTTCTTTTGTGATTAACTGAATACCACTCATTAAGATAGAGGAGAACATGATAACTGCTGCTCCACCAAGTACTGGCTGTGGCATAATGGATACTAATGCTGCTAATTTAGGAAGTAAACCACATAAGATTAAGAAGAATGCACCGATAGATAATGCAAATCTGTTTACAATCTTAGTGATGGATACAAGACCTACGTTCTGAGAGAAAGATGTGTTAGGTAATACACCAAAGAGTGCTGCGATTGCAGAACCAGCACCATCACACATAACACCACCGGAAAGTTCTGTATCAGTAGCTTCTCTGTCCATACCACTTTCGATACATGCAGAGATATCACCTACTGTTTCTACTGCTGTTACGATGAACATGATACATACTGGAATGATTGCTCTAAGGTCAAATACTGGTTTTACAGGCATTAATTTTGGTACTGCAAACCAGCTTGCGTTTGCTACGTTGCCCCAGTTTAATACCCAGGATTTTGTGAATTCAATGCCTTCTTCTGTCACACCTGTCGTTGGAAGAACAAAACCAAGGATTGCACATACAACATAACCGAAAATGATACCGATTAAGATACTTGCTGTAGAAGAAATACCTTTTGTACCATGTTTTAATACTAAAATTACAACCATAACTGCGATCGCAATTAATAAGTTTTCTAATGCGCCGTAGTCAGGATTTGCACTACCACCACCGAAGGAAGAGATACCAACACCGATTAAGGAAAGGCCGATTGCCATTACTACAGTACCTGTTACAACGGATGGGAAGAAGCGGCGAAGTGGTTTTAAGAAAGCACCGAGTACTGTTTCAAATAAACCACCAACGATACTTGCGCCCATGATTGCGCCATATGCTAAAACACCACCACCCATGATGCCTACAACGGACTGGAATACACCAATGAAACCGGAAGATGTACCCATGATGATTGGTACTTT